>JAIFNC010000014.1 GCA_020047935.1 Bacteroidota bacterium | reverse complement strand
GTGTTGGTGGCCGGCAATTTTTCTTGCGGTTGACTTACCGTAACTTCGTAAACGGCGCTATTTCGGTAGTTTTCGGACCGAACAGTAAATTGCAATTTCTGCGTAAAATTATTTACGGTTACTCCGCTTACTTGTTTCACACCATTCAAAAACAATTCAGCACCTTTCGAAAGTTCGAATTTTGCTGCAATTTTAGTTAAATCGACACCAAATTTCACGTTAAGCTTTATGTTTTTTTCATTGAAAACAGCTTCGGAAAGCTGTTCGTCAAAAGAAAAAGTAAGCATTTCGGCTTGGTGGTTTAAACTCGGGTTCGACCAAACATAGGGTGCTTCCAAATTACCCACCGTACCGTTTACTTCAAAAGGCAGTTTTTCGGGTATAATTTCAATTTTATCGGAGTTTTTATTATACACTTTAAAAACTATTTCTTCGGCAACGGCATTGCTGTAAACCAGCAAATAGCATACGTATCGGTTGCTCGGTGTGTGCAATACAGGGCTTGCAACCCCGCGGCACTCGTCGCCAACAAATGCAGCTATTAAGTCGCCGGTATTTACCGATTCGGTTCCGCTTATATTAATTAGTCCCGTTAGGGTCATACTGTACGAGTAGTTTTGCGGGTTTACCGACCAAACGGGCGGCACCGCTTTTGCAAAACTTGCATATAGCATAAAACTTATACAAATTATGTATTTTACACTTTTCATTTGCTTCATTTTTTAATGAAAATATCCGATTTTAGTATTAAACCCGACGGGCGATTAAACCCGTCGGGAAATAATATACTATTGTCGCACAATATTTACGGTTTGTACATATTCGTTGGTACGTATTTTTAGCAAATACATGCCCGACGGAAGTGTAATTTCCGAAATTTCAACTACATGCTCGCCTTGCGGCATTTGTTTATTAATTACGGTATACAGTTCTTTGCCCAACAAGTCGTACACTTCAATGGTAACTTTTCCGCTTTGCGGTACATTAAAGTTAACCGAAAGTTTATCGGTAAATGGGTTAGGATAAACCGAAACACTGAAATTGCCTGCATTTTCTAAGCCCGGTTCGGTGCTTGTAACACCTGCCATGGTTAGTGCAAACGGCATTTCTATGCTTCCGGCAACAGCATTGCCTGCAAAGCTGAGTTTTTCGTTAATTCCTACTACTGTTTTAGTATCCAAATCAATGGCTTTAAAGGTAAGCACCTGCGCATCGTTCGAATAAACGGTTAAGAACAGCAAATACTCGTTGTTTACTTTAACAACCGAACCAATACCTCGGCACTCGCTGCCGGCAAATGCGCCCACTGCGTAATTATTCGAAGTAAGTTCGCCTTTTTGGTTATCGAGTTTTGCAATTACCGACATGGTATGCATGTAATTGGTTTCTGCCAATTTCCAAGGCGTACCTTCAACCGGTTCATAATCGTTGCCATTTAAGCTTTTCGAAAGTCCCGAAGATGGGAAGCTCAAATTGCCGGCAGCATTCGCTGTTTTGAACATATAACCGCGACCCGGAACCATGTAAGTTAAACTACCTACCCAGCCCAATGCTTGGTCGTACATGGCAAATTGGAATTGCGATTTAATTACGTCGCCCACTGCAGGTTGGTAATTTGCAAATGCATCATTTACCTTCATGTTTTTGTGCGAAGTGTAAGAAATCCAGTTCCAACCGGAGGTTACAGGAATTTGTTCGTCAAGTGAATTTAAACGTGCACCCCAATACGATAAGGTGTTTTGTTTTGCAAGTTTAACCATATACATCGATTTGTTGTTAAAACCTGCCGTCATAAGCGAACCATCCCAACCGAAAGCCGCAGTATAATCGGCATAGGCGGTAAGTCCTTTAATCTGGTCGCCGGTTTGTGCTTTCACACCCGACATGGTTTCTTTTACATTCGATAAATTGGCATTTTTAAGGTTGAAAGAAATCCATGACCAGCCGGCATTCAAGTTTTGCTCAAAGTTATAGCTGTTGTTGCTTTCAATTAATTGCGGAGCAGCCGGTGTACCAATAATTTTATTGTACACAAAATCTACCACCGGAGTTACGTTAATATGCTCAAAACCTTCCGCAGCATTCCAAATTTTTAAACTTACGGTTTCGCCACTTTCAACGCTGCTGTATATGTTCAAGAATACCATGTATTTATCGTATTCAGGAACGTATTTGTTCTGAGCCACGCCACGGCATTCACCGTTTACAAAAGCAGCCACCAAATCGTTTTTGTTGGTCGAAAATTCGCCGTCAATCTTCAATTCGCCAATTACGTTCATTGAATATTGGAATTTCTCGGTATCAACTTTCCAATCGGGAGCCGGTTTGATTACATTAATATTCAAATTCAGTTTTTCGGAATAACCAAAATCGGTGGTTAAGAACAATGCCAATTCGTAAGTTCCAACATTAACAACCGGATCAACGGTAAATGTAAGGTTTTTTTCCGAGCTTGGATCTAATGAACCGCTGGCAGCATTGCAAGTAAGCCAAGTAGGCATACCGGTAATGTTATAGCTTTGTACGCTTCCGCCGGTGTTTCTAATTTTGGTTTGGAAGGTGAAGTTTGCAAATACTTCTTTCGAAATATTTAGTTCAAATTCGTCCCAAATTACACTGTTTCGGTTTACGTACGCCGTCCAAGTGGCAGCCGATTCCATTAAGTTACCGCGCAGGTCTTCAACCCGTTCGATAGAAAACTCAAGCAACGATTTCTCGATTAACGCCGGGCTTTCTTTGATGTTAATAATAACTTTATCGTTATTTACCACCCAGTCGTAAAGCAGTTCTTTAACCGGTCGGGCATCTTTAATGCTTGGTACATCAACATTGGTAGCCGAGCCGCCGGTTGCAACCGCTGCCGGTGCTTTGGTTTTGCTTTGGTCTTCCAAAGTAGCATCTAACGCTATGCCCAAACTGTTGTATTTATCAAACGGATAGTATGCCAATAAGCCCATTTCGGTACCCATTAGTTTGGCATTCATGTCTAACTGAATTTGCTTGCGTGTTTTGGCAAGTTTCCAAATTCTGAATTCGTCGATAGAGCCGGTAAATGCTTGGTCGAAATTAGTAGAAATTTCGGTATAGCTTAGGCGCGAGCCCAATGTCACTTTAGCCGATTCGATACCGCCAAACAGCGAACCTTGTTCGTATGCCTGCAATTCACCGTTAATAAAAATTTGGGCGTTTGCATTACGGTTTACAACCAAAGCAAAATGGTTCCAAGTATTGTTTGCAACATCGGAATTTACTACCATGGTTGCGCCGTTGTTTTTGGCATACAGTTTTCCGCTTTCGTTAAAACCTATATTCCAAATATGCTTAAATTTAGGCATTACATCGGTTCCGTCGCCTTTACCTGTCGAGAATAGTACGGTGTTTTGTTGCGCACCGGCTTTAAAGTAGAACTCTAGAGTAAAGTCGGTTTGGTCGGTTATAACCGCTGCCGAAGTGTTTACGGTAACATTTGACGGTGCATTGAAAACGCGTGCATATCCGGTTGGGAATACGCGCCATTGTGCACCGTATAAGAATGCATGTCGGCTGCGCGATTTGTCGGCTGCCAAGTTTCCGTTAGCTTCGTCCATGGTCCAATAGCCGCTTAAACCAAGCTCGTTGCCTGCAAGTGCTATTTCCATTTGCGAATAAACCGTACCTAAGCTTAATGCGCGTTCCCAAATTCTGAATTCGTGCATGTAGCCGTTAAAGAATTTGGTGTTGGCTGCAGATTTACCAATGTTCATTCGTCCGTTGGCAGCAAAAGCGCCGGTTTGTTTCACCGCGTCTTGCTCAACCGCATCGTTAATGAACATATTAAACGACTGTGCGGCTGCATTATACGTTACCGCAAAATGGTTCCAAGCTGTTAAGTCGGTTATGGTTCGGGTTGAAGTAATGGTTTGCGCACCGGTTTTTGAATACAGCTTGTTTGCTGCATTAAAACCAATTTCTATACCGTTTTGCGCGAAAATTACCCCTTCGCTCAAATTACCACGGCGTGCCCAAAACTCAATAGTCCACGATTTGTTTTCTAACGAAATGCCGTTTACAGCACTTGCATACGAAGCAATACCGTCGAAATACAAGCAACTCTGATGACCAATTTTATTTCCGTTCACAACACCGCGAACCGAGAAATTATACGGTCTAAGTTGTCCGGCATTTATGCTTTCGTCAAAAGCAATCATAACATCGTCTTCCGAAGTAAGAATACCTCCGGCAGGTTGCGGCGTACCAAATACTTTCGGACGTTTAACGTCTTTAATACCGGTAGCAATTGCCGAGCTGTTGGTAGTTCCATCAACGCAGCCCGAAACTACTCTAATTTCGTAATTACGGTCGGGGAACGCTTTCATGTCGAAAATATGACTTAACGTAGGCTTATTGTCAATAAGCATTTTGGGTTCATTGGCAGCATTATATTCACCTTCCTTAACAAAGTAGGTCATGTCCACCATCCAAACCGACGAAGAAGCCGATTTGTATTGAACTTCTAATTTATTAAATAGCGTGTTTGCCAAGTTATAATCAGAAATTCTAACTACTAAAGTAGAATCGGTAGCCGTATTTACCACCCACAAATCGGTCGGATTTGTCATGGCAACTTTGGTACAAACCGGTTGGAAACGAGCTGTTAAATATAGCGTATCAACCACACTTCCGTCGCACTGCGAGCGTAAAATAATCGCAATTTTCTCGTAGTTGTACTGGTCGGGGCGCACTTGCTTAATGGTAAGCGTTTTGTTAATAGCTTGTCCGGCAGGCAGGTAAATATCGCGACCGCTGTTAATTTCGGCACCGTCCAATTCAACCAAAGCACCGTAAGGGTTGGTTGTATGATCAACGGTTATTACCATCCACTGGTCTTCGTCGGTTTCGCTTAAATTGCTTAACTGAACGTTGTAGAACGCCGGCAAGGTAGCAGGAACGTTAATTTGAGTTTTCTCAACACATTCAATTTGAGCCACTTCGCGTTTCATGGTAGCCTGACTAATCAGTGTACCCGGTTTATAGTATTTGGTTTCAATAGAACCTTCGTACGGGCACATTGTTTGTCCGCCACGTGTATAGAATACCGGTCCGGTTTGTGTTTTCGGCTTTTTCACGTCCACACTAAAGTAGTCGCCCGTGTTTTCGTCCGACAGCGAATATTCGAATGTACTTGAAGTAGTAGTTGTAGTACCGTCGGTTTTGGTTTCCTCGTGCTTATATGCCTGGTTTAGTTCAAAACCAACACCAAATTTATTGAATGAAAATCCCATTTCTAAAGCCACACTCGGCGAAACCATAAAATTAAACGATTTGGTAATCGTCTCAGATTTTTCGTTGCTAACCGAACGCGAATAATTTACGCCGGCATCAAACGAAAGGTTGTAGTCGGTTGTAGCTTCAAGTTTTTCTTTCTCGTTGCGTGCCAAAAGGTCAACCCATTCTTCAATTTGTTGGTTATAAAAAGCCACGGAGTCAGCAAAAGTGCCAATAAAAGTAATAGGAATGTCATATATGTACGAATTTCCGTAATGAGAACCTGTAGTATCTACAACAGCACCAATATTATTGCTTCCGTACAACGGGTCGTTCTTATCTTTAATAACACTTTCGTAATAACCGTTAGGGTTTTCCAAAATTGAGTTGCGTAATAAAGCAAGATTCGGAATCAGGAAGTTTTCGATATGGTATTGCGTATATTGAAATGCGGTCTTAAACTGCGGATTTATACGAATACCTTTTTCTTTACCAATTCTAAGTCCGTTTACTTCTTTGCCTGTTAGCATAACCGACAAATACGTCGCCGTCGGCACCTACAAAATCGCTTCCGTCGCTTGTACTCCATGTTTCGGTAGTGGTTGTGGTAGAGCTAGTTTCGTTCGAGCTTACCCAAGTTGTCGAATGTTCAAACCCAACAGTTAGGTTGTGGTCGAATTCGGTTTCGGTAATAGTACCCACACCAATACCTGCAAAAATTTTAACTTCGGCACCAAACTGGAATTTAACGTTAGCCGAACCCGATTGTTCGTTAGTAACTTCGTGCGATTTGGTTGTGGAAACCGACATTCCTTTTTCAAAAGAAGCAGAACTTCCGGTACCCGGTGGGTCGCGCAAAATCATAATAGTTTCGGTAGGGCCTGTGGTTACAAAGTTGTCGCCGTAAGGTTTTCCGCCCAAAACAT
>JAIFNC010000213.1 GCA_020047935.1 Bacteroidota bacterium | reverse complement strand
GTTTTAACTTCATGCGCATTCTTGTGCAAAAAGCCCAAATCGAAAGCTAACATTATAAAAACAAGCAAAATAAACCCACCCCAAACTAAAAAAGTCATACGGCTACTTTCTATTAAAATTTCTTCAAAAATACAAAAAAATCCGGATTCAACCCTTTTTTGCAACTTAGTTTTTTTTTCTTGCTTTTTTAAAATACAAAAAACAGCGTATAAGAAGTAATAAAATTGGTGTAAATTTTGCAATATTCCTTATTGACCAAACTAAGCTATCAAATGAGCAAAGAATTGTTTAAAATTCAATTTTAATAAACAAAAAAATTATTACTTTTGAATTTGAATATCATGTATTGGTTTTTCGAAATAAAATGGTGAAAAGAACAAAAAAATAGTGCCAATGAAAGGTCCATGAAAGAACAAAATACTCCGGAAATGAGTAAAATTTTGTTTTTTTTGCATGCATGAAGCCCTAATTTAAAATTTAATTCAGATGAAACGCAACTTATTATATACGGTCAGAAATCAATTTCAGCTTTTTTCCGGTGCACTGGTACTTGCTTTTACAATTATTATAGGCATGTTTACCTACACTGCCTATAGGGTCGATTATTTGTACGAACTTTCGGCACAGGTAGACAGCACCGCAATTTTGTTTTCGAAAATGCGAGAAAGCGAGCAGCAGTTTCTGTTGCATTATTCCGATGATGCCGATTTTTTTAGCAAAGGCGAACACGGTTCGCTTAAAGAATATAACGAAGCAAATTTTAGGTTAGGTCAAATTCTGAATAATTTATCGTCTGAAAATCACGACTTGGAATCGGAACAATACTTGAACGATATTCGAAATCATTATACAACATACAGTGCCACTTTTTCGCAGTTATTGAGCAAAATTACCGAGCGCGGTTATGGCGAATACGGAGTTATTGGCCGTATGAAGCGTGAAATTGAAAGTGTTTATGAAAAAAACAATAACCCATATATTAGCGAGTTTATTCTTATTTTGCGCAAACACGAAAAAGATTATTTAATTCGGAATGAGCAGGTTTTCTTTGAAGAATTTTTGAAAACCTACGAAAGTATGCAACGGTATTTGAGCATGGATTCGGTGCAGCATACCAATACTAACCCAAGTTTTTATTCGCAAATCGAAAATTATAAAACCTTTTTTTCTACCCTTATCGATTTAAACAACGAAATAGGTACCATTGGTAAAAAAGGATTGGTGCAAGCGCTCGATACCGAAGCCACCAATTTAGAACCAAAACTGCAATTGTTTATTCGAAATTCGTTGTCGGAAACTACTGAAAATTCTCGCAAACCTGTTATTTACATTATTGTATTTGTGGTTTTTGTGGCTATCGTTTTATTCTTTTATTTGAATTTTTTGCGGCGAAGAATTGGTAAACCCGTTAATAGTATATTGGTTGTAAGTCGCGAATTGGTTGCCGGAAATTTACAAATGAAACTGCCGGAATATGGAGTTCAAACCGAAATAGCCGAAATAGGACAAAACTTAAACACATTGGTTGAAAATCTAAATAAGAAAGCCGATGCTATTTCAGGTTTAAGCGAGGGGAATTTACAGGTAAAATTGGATTTGTTAAGCCAAAGCGATTCGTTGGGTTTAGCTTTTAATGTGTTGCAAAACAGCATGAAACTTACCCGAGCCGAAGAAGAACGACGAATTTTGGAATCGGAACGACGAAAATGGGGTAACGAAGGGTTGAATAAATTCTCAGAAATATTAAGAAGCAAATCGAATGATTTAAAAGCAGTTGCATACGATGTTATTTCGAACTTGGTTAAATACCTGAATGCCAATCAAGGGTCGTTATTTGTGTTCAATAATAATAACTCCGACGACCAATATTTGGAACTTATTGCTGCATTTGCTTTCGACCGTAATAGGTACCACAAGCAAAAAGTTTATTTAAAAGAGGGGTTAACCGGAACTGCCGCTGTTGAAAAGGAAACCATTTACATAACCGATATTCCGGATGATTATGTTTCAATAACTTCGGGCTTGGGCGGAGCACGCCCAAAGAGTATTTTAATTGTTCCGCTAAAAGTTGAAGATATGCTTTTTGGTGTAGTTGAAATTGCTTCATTTAATACATTCGAAAAATATGAAATAGAATTTTTGGAGCGGGTTTCGGGTAATATTGCCTCGTCGCTTTCAATAACAAAAATAAACAACCGAACAGCTCTTTTGCTCGAAGAATTTAAACAGCAAGCCGAAGAAATGGCATCGCAAGAAGAAGAAATGCGTCAAAATATGGAAGAGTTGCAAGCAACGCAAGAGGCAGCAGCAAGGCGCGAAACCGAACTTTCGGGTCAGTTTAATGCAATTACTCGTTCCAATGCTTATTTTGAATTAGATGCACTTGGAAGATTTAGTTTGGTAAACGATATTTATGCCAAGCTTATGGGGTATAAACCGGACGAGCTGTTGTATAAAGATTATGCCGGTTTATTGTTTGATACCGTAGCCGATTTGCGTGCAAAGAAACACATGTGGGAAACACTTCGCAAGAATTTATCGGTTGAGGGCGAGTTTATTTTTAAATCGAAAACCGGCGAACCTATATTTTTCCAAGGTGGTTATTTTCCGGTACCAAATGAATTTAATAACATAACCAAAGTTGTATTTTTAGGCTACGAAATAGGAACCTTGCGAAAACGTATTGCCGATATGGCGGGCGAATTGGAAACATTTGAAAATAAAACCGAATCGTTGCTTATGCAAGAAGAGTTTTTGTTGAAGCAAACTTCCGATTTGCAACTATCGGTAAGCGAAAAGCAAAACGCGATTCAGTCGATGCAAATATTGATGAATGCATTTACCGAAGAAAATTGTGTAGCTGAATTGGATACCACCGGAAAGTTGGTAAGTATTAATGCCACCATGTCGCGTATTTTTGCCATTGATATGGTTAGTTCGATAGGAAAAACCTTGCCCGAATTATCCGATTTGTTTGGCGAAGCTGCAATAAACTCGTCCATTGAAAAAGTTTTATCAGGAAAAACAGTGGTTCGAGAAAAACGTAAAATTGGAACCAATTTAGTATTGAACGAGCAGTTTAAAGCTATATATAATTCAGATAAAATTTTGCTTGGAATATTATATTTTGCTACCGAACTTAAAAAATAAGCACTTATTTTGAAACTTCACCAAATTCATTGGGTGAAATTCGACTGTTTGCGATGTTAAATTCGGATTTGCGAATTATAAAGGCTTTTCGGAATTTACTGTATTTCAAATTGTAAATTGATTTATTAAACACCAACGGCTCGTTTTTTTTGCTAATGCTTTTAATATAAACCGATTGCGCCGGATTTGAATACGAAAGTTGATATCTGTTTTTTCCGATCGAAGGAACTAATTGAACATTGTTGGTTATTGGGTTAATTACATACACTTTCATTCGTTTTAATCTGCTTACATATAATTTTTGTGTTAGCGTTGTCGGAGTGCCGCAAGGTATTATTTTATCTAAATTATAACCTGAAATTAGCGTTGTATAAAAAACATAGTATGGTTTATTATCGGTACTGTCTATCAATAATTTACCTTCCATTGGTTTCCAAACTGTATTTTCGCCTTCTTTTACACTCGAAAAAAGTTCAACTTTTTTATCAATGCCTTTAATAGCCGGAATTTTTATTTCAACCAACGAATTGGCGTTACCTATTTCGGTGCTGTCGGGTTTTATAATTCTTATAAACAACATACCAAACGAACTTAAGCAATTGCCGGTGGTTGTTTGGGTCAGAATTTTATTTTCTATCATTGCCAATGGGTCAAAAATTTCTTCTATTTTAATGTTCAAGTCTGCAATTTTATAAGGAGCAAAAGCATCGGTGTCAAATTTTACCGTACTTCCTTTTTCGGTTGTAAATGTTATTTTTTCGGTCGTGTCTTTTGCTTCCTCATAAATTTCATTATCTATAATTGGCTCATTTTCAATAGTTGCAAATATTTCGACCCTACGGTTTAGGCTGCGGTTGTTTTCTGAAGTATTAGGCAATACCGGTTGGTTGAAACATACCCCTTTAAGCGAGCAGTACTCGGAGTTTACGCCATTCATAAGTAAATTTGCATGTACTGCAGTGGCTCTGTCTAACGATAAATTGATATTATAAACCTCATCGCCAACCGAATCGGTGTGCCCAATTATTTCAACCGAATACTTTTTGGCGGCTTTCATTTGGGTGGCTACTTTTTCAAGCTCGCTTAAACTTTCGGCATTTAGTTCACATTTTCCTGTTTCAAAATAAACGGTATACCGGTGCGTTTGCGCAAATATTCCTACGCTAAACAGCAAAAGAGTTATGGTTACAACGAGTTTTTTCATGGGTTCGAATGTTTGAAATATGTATGATAACAGATTTAATATAAGCCCTCTAATACTATAACGAACATAATCATAAATTTAATTCAATATTCAAAAAAAAACTTATTAAAACAGAAAAGTTAAAAGAATCGTAATTGATTAATTTAAAAATTTATTTAGCTTAATCATTGTAAAACAAAGCGTTTCTCATTGTTGATTAAGTCAAAAGTGCCGATGAATAGAATGCTTTCTTCCAAATAAAAAGTAAAAAACCTTGGCATTTAGGGTGCCAAAGTTTTTTTATGCATGGTAAAAAGTAGCGCTATTTAACGTCAATAAAGGTATTTACCATTTCTTTTTCGCCGGTAAATTCGTTGGTTCGTTCCATCGATTTGTAGTGTACTTTTACTGTTTTACCAACATACTTTTCCGAAGGAGTAAGGTCGTCGGTATAAAGTTGCTTTAAAAATTCAATCGGTTTATCTTCCATTGGGCGAAATTCAATATAAACCTCGTTGCCGGCTTGGTCTTTAAAATAGAAACTAAAGATACCTTCCAACGCCGTAAAATCTTCAAATACAAGTTCTTTGTAATCTTTGTCAATTTCGGTTTGTTCCGGTTTTCCGTTTTCATCGGCAGCAGTTTCCGACGAACCGCATCCAATAACTCCAAACGAGCCTATTAGGAAGAGCATAGAATAAAAAAGTGTTTTCATTTTTCTTTAATTTAAATCGTATTTTTGAATAAATTGCTATTGCCAATTGCTATTTCAAAAGTCAAATTTAATTAAAAATCGGTAGCTTACTATATGCAGCAAGTATTTTTTTTTATATAAAAAGCGAAGTATCGAAATTATTCCGGTTCAGTTTTTGATTTAATTCGTAAAATTAAACACTATTAGCGAAATGAATAGTAAAGTACTTACTCGAAATTTTTTTTTAGTTGTGTTGCTCAGTATTTTTTTTGCATTCGACTGGGCGCCTTTTGAGCTTCCAAAAAGTATTTCGGACGCTGTAAAAACAGGCAATTCTGCTCAACTTGCAAAGCATTTTTTCGATAATATTGAAGTTATAATTAGCGGAAAAGAAAATATTTACAGCAGAACGCAAGCAGAACGAATTTTAAACGAATTTTTTTCGAAAAACCAACCGAAAGATTTTGTAATTTTGCATCAGGGAGGAAAAAATGCCTCTCAATTTGCTATTGGCCGATTAAGCACCAACAACGGCACCTACCGTTTTACCATGTTTATGAAAACCGAAGGCGAAAAACAACTGATTCATCAATTACGAATAGAAAATGAAATTGAATAGCGAAGAACTTAAACGCTTTGTGCTAAATGCTATAACCGAAGATATTGGCGATGGCGACCACAGTTCGTTGGCATGCATTCCAGCCGAAAAACAGGGAAAAGCGGTGCTTTTGGTAAAAGAAGCCGGAATTATTGCCGGTGTTGAGGTGGCTGAAAAAGTATTTGAAGTTATTGATTCAAAACTGATTGTAAAACGATTTATTACCGATGGAACTGCTGTAGAGCCCGGAAATATTGTATTCGAAGTTAACGGTTCGGTTCAGTCGATACTTAAATCGGAACGCTTGGTATTGAACATTATGCAACGAATGAGCGGCATTGCAACCCGAACCAACAGCTATGTAAAACTGGTTGAAGGAACCGGAACTCAAATTCTGGACACCCGAAAAACTACTCCAAACATGCGCTTTCTGGAAAAAGCTGCAGTAGTTATTGGCGGTGGTGCAAACCACCGATTTGGTTTGTACGATATGATTATGCTGAAAGATAACCATGTAGATTTTGCCGGCGGTGTAAAAGAAGCTGTACGAAAAACTAAAGCTTATTTGCAACAAACCGGCAAAAAATTAAAAATTGAAGTTGAAGTTCGCAACTTAAAAGAAGTTGAAGAGGTTCTGGCAGAAGGCGGAGTGGATAGAATTATGCTCGATAATTTTACTCCGGAACTTAGCAAAGAAGCCGTAAAATTGATAAATAAACAAGCCGAAATAGAATCGTCGGGCGGAATTACCCACGAAACTATTCGCAGTTATGCCGAATGTGGAGTCGATTTTATTTCGGTGGGTGCACTTACGCACCACATCAAAAGCTTAGATTTGAGCTTGAAAGCAAATTTCTAAAAATTTACCGTATATAAAACTGCAAGTTTAGCGTTGTTTGGTTATTTAAAAAATCGACCGCTCTAATTTGCAGTTTATTTAACTCGCCAGATGAAAAACCGGTTATCTGCTTACCATAAACCTTTTCAGGTTCGTTGTTTAGCGTGTAGTAAATTTTATCGGTTCCTACTTTGGTGTCGGTACCGCTTAAGTACATTATTAAATATTCGGGGTATACATTCAACGAATCTTTTTGTTCAACCGGAGTTATACTATACGAATAATTAATTACCGGCGGCTCGTTGTCCACCATTATGCTGAAATCGCTTACATTTCGGTTATTCACATTGTCGTAGGCAAATAAATAAATTCGGTTTAGTCCTTGGGTTGGTAAGCTAAACGGCTGAGTAAATTTAATTTCTTCTTTCGAATTGTTTAAACTGTATGCAATATACTGAAAACCGGATTCTTTATCGTTGCCAAATAATTTAATTTTTGAATTCGAAGAAATAAACAAGGTATCGCGATTGTTGAAATTTTCGCCGCTAATTGAATAACCCATCGTTGGGCCGGTTAAATCGACATAAACTTTGGCTACATTATGGTAAAACTCCTCGTATTTGCCTTGAAATGCACCGGCTGCGGTGGTTCTGTTATCCAGTCGGTCGTCGGCAAAATAGCGTATAATATGCTCACCCGCACGGCTTGGTAAGTAGAATGGTTGCTCGTAATTTGTAAATTCGCTGTTATCTATCGAATATTTAACATGTTTAATACCGGCTTTGTTATCAACGGCTGTAAGTTTTAGCTTGGTTCGTCCCGAAAAATATATTTGTTCGTCTACAATAAACCGGTCGCCTAATATGTCCGAGGCAAGAATAGGAGCCGTTTTATCCAAATAAAAATTATACGTTTGCACGGTTTCTTTATTGCCCACATTATCAACCGAATAGTATTGCAATACATGCCTTCCGTCTCGTAATTGATTCACATTTATTTTTGTTCCTATGTAGGTACCGAATTCTTCATTATCGAACCTGTAATAAGTTTTAGCAACCCCCGAACTCGAATCTTCCGGTGTTAAATAAAGTATAGTGGCCGTTGAAATTATATTATCGAGGCTTACTCCGGTTAGGTGGTAGTAGGTTTTGGGTGCCGTTTTATCTACAATAAAATGTTTAACCGTTGGTTCTTCGGCATTGCCTACTTGGTCGGCTGCGTAATAGCTTAGGGTAAATTTGCCTTCGTCGGCAAAGGTAATTTGGCTGTTGTATGCCGAATAATTGGTGCCGTTAATTGCATAATAAATATTTTCTACCCCGGCGCCTTGGTCGGTGGCATTTAGTGTTACGTTCAAATTTACACCATAAAATACCGCAGTTTTCGAATTATAAACTTGGGCCTCGTTAAAGCCCGACGTAGTTTTTGGCGCTATTCCGTCGGCATACACATCCCATGTTATTTCAACCGGTATTTTCGAATTTTCAACCGGCAGGTTTACTTTTTTCTTTAGCGAGTTTTTGCCTTCAAAATCTAAATAAACAGCTCCGTTATTAGTTTCAGATGTGTTGTTTTTCAATAAAATACCTTGCTCATTGGGTGTAGTTGCAATACGCAAATATACCGGCATTTTTTTATTCCAATATAAGGTACCATTCTCCGAAGTGTATGATTTAATTTGATGTTTTACAGGTTCTTGTGCCCAAGTTTTTATGCTTAAAAAGCAAACCGCCAACAAAAAAAAGTAGCCAAGGTTTTTCATTGTTTTAAATAAAATATGTTTCTTAATTTTCTATGTTAAATCCTATTACCAAAATATCGTCAATTTGCGATTTTTTATACATCCATTTTTCTATTTCTATTCTGAAAGTAGTTTCCTGTTCAGGTAAACCGGTTGCATGGTTATTAAGTATAAATTCGCGAAATCGATTTATCATAAACTTTCTATTTGAAGCACCACCAATTTGATCGACGAAACCATCGGAGAAAATATAGAAATAATTATTTCCGGAGTTTAATTCTATCTCATGCAGTTCGTATTGACTGTCGGTTTTTTTATTTGAAATTCCACCAATTCCCGATTTGCTCCCTTTTATAGTTTTTAACTCGTTGTTTTGAATATAAATAAGTGGGTTATTAGCTCCCGCAAATTGCACTTTTTTATTACCGGTATCAATTACACAAATTGCTGCATCCATGCCATCTTGGTTTCCGGTACTCTCTTGGTTAAGTACCTTTATAATACCAAGGTTCATTTCTTCCAAAATTAACTCCGGCGATGTAATGTGCTGATTTAATACAATTTGATTGAGTAGATTGTTTCCTACCATCGACATTAATGCGCCGGGTACGCCATGCCCGGTACAATCAATTGCAGCAATAATAATCTTATTTTCTTTGGCAGCATACCAGTAAAAATCGCCGCTCACAATATCGCGAGGCATGTTAAGAACAAACGAATTTGGCAAAAGTGCACCAAGTTGTGGTTCGCGAGTTAGCATGGAGCTTTGAATTAAACGAGCATAATTTATACTCGAAATCATGCTGCTATTATGTGCTTCTATCATCGAAAAAGCAACTTCGAGTTCTGTTTTTTGCGCTATAATTATTTCTTGTTTTGTACTGATTTCTTGATTTTTATTCGCTAATACCTTATTGTCGGTTCGTTTCTGCCGGTAAGCTCTGTATAAAACAGCTAATACAACCAGTAACCAAAAGGCTGCAAAAACTATAATCCATAAAATCCATTGCCGTTTTTTTGCTTCCAAAGCAACACGTTCGGCGCTTAGTTCTTTTATTTGGTTTTCTTGCTGAAGTATAGTAATATACATCTGTTTTTTGTTCAAACTTTCCAATAAGGTTAGGTTGGTCGAGTCGTATTCTTCAATTAGTTCTTCTTGTTTATGCAATTCTCTTTCTTTCGCATACAATTCTAATTCTTGGTTGCGTTTTTGTGTTTCAATTAGCAAGTTTTTAAGGCGTTCTTCGTTCAAATCTTTATTTACTTTTTTTACTGTTTCTTTCTGAATCATTTCATGAAAAGATTTGTAGTATTCAAAGTAGTAAAGCGATTGTTCTACATTACCTGCTTTTTCGTAAGTTTCGGCAAGCATACCATAGCAACTTCGTTGCAATTCGGTATTGCCTATTTCGCGAGCCAAATCGGTTGCTTCTTCCAATGCTTCAATCGATTGGTCGAACCGTTTTAGATTATTAAGTACCACCGACATATTGTGCAGTGCCGAAATTGTACCAACAATTTCGTCCTTTGCTCGGCGTGCTATTAAGGTTTCTTGAAAGTATTTTAACGAAACATCAAAATTTCCCAAATCGGAATATACCATAGCTAAGTTGTTATTAAGCATTGCTATTCCGTTTTCGTTGCCAAGTTCTTTATTTAATTGCATTGATAACGAAAAATTTTCGATAGTTTTTTTGAAATGGTTATGTTCCCAATAAATTTGCGCAATTTCGTTCAAATAGCGGCTTGCCTCTTTTTTGTTATTTAGTGCAAGGTTTTCACGGTATAAATTCTGATTTTTATCCAGCAGCGCCGAATCTTGGCGCGATAGTGCGTATTCTGATTGGGCAATCAAAAAAACAGGTGAAATTAATAGAAAAAGTATTAAAAATGCAATTTGAAGCAAAGGGCAGTTGAATCGTTTTGGAACTTTATAATACATAATTACAACTTAGTTTTTTCTGAACGAGTTTGAATTTACTCCTACAAATATAAGGCAATTTATGAACTATAAATACTATATACGAAATTAATCGCTATTTTTTTTGCGACAAACGAGTAAGTTTTTTGGCAATTAAAATTTTTACAATTTAATCTTCTTTTATTCTTTTTGCTGTTTGCCAATTTTTTTCATCTTCCTTATTTTCCGATGCTTTCAGCGCATAGCTTGCCGCATGGTTGGCATGTGCCGCTACGTGGGCAGTAGCGGCAGCATGTCCTGCCGAGCGTGCAGCAGCTTTTGCTCGAATGTTCTCGACCGAACGTGCTGCCGCATGAGCTGCAAATGCAGCCTTTCGGGCTTGGCTAACACTTATTTGCTTACAAATCCATGCATTTGCAGCCTCAATAGCTTTGCGCGGACGCAAATCGGCGGGGGCATATTCTTCAAAAATAAAAAGTACATGCTCGGCACAAGCTGCTGCCCAATTTGCCAGCTCAATATGTTTATCGGTATCAGTTTTCACCGGTTAATGCATATTTGAAAACATATTTATCGTCGCCAACATCGTAAAAATCTTTTTGAACCGCATCAACCGTATAATTGGTTTTTAGGTAGAATTGTCGGGTAGGTTCATATTTTTCGCGCCCCGAGGTTTCGGCATAAATTGCACGGGCACCTAATTTTTTTGCATCGATGTAGGTTTCTGTAAGCAGTTTTTTTCCAATACCCAACCCTCTAAAATCGTTGTGGGTTATTATCCAGTATAAATCGAAGCTTCCTTTGGTTACCGGAATAGGACCAAAACAGGTATAAGCAACCACTTTATTTTCAATTTCGGCAAACACAAAATAATAGTCGCTTGCATCGCCTTTTTGTAAACGTTCTTCAACCAGTTCAACAGCTACATCAACCTCATCGGGGTAAAAAAAACCGGTCGATTCGGCTATTTTGCGCACCGCTTCCAAGTCTGAAGGTTGTGCTTCTTTTCTAAATTTCAACGATTTGTTTATCATATAATTTCGAAGTTTAATGATTTTTGGTAAAATTTCTTTTTCTTTGCACAAATCTAATAAAAAACTTTAAGCTCCGTTATATTATTTATTATCTTTGATAGTTGTTTAGGTCGAAAAATATGTTTTTACATAATTTAATCATATGCTAAAATTAGTTTATTTTTGGCAAATTATTGAGTTAAGAACAGCGTTTTGTGTTACTTTATAGGTTAAAAAATGGAACGATTGCGAAACGCAAAAATATTGGTGGTTGAAGATATTGTTGAAAACCGGAATGTCCTGGGCACTGCGTTAATTGACCAAGGATTGATTCCTATTTTTGCATGTACCGGAAAAGAAGCCGTAATATTGGCTATTCAAGAAGTACCCGATTTAGTACTACTCGATATTTCTATTCCGGAAATGAATGGTTTTGAAGTATGCAAAGTGCTTAAAAACAATGAAATTACTAACGATATTCCGATAGTATTTCTTACCGCACATCATGAAATTACTGATATTATAAAAGGTTTTTCGTTGGGTGCAGTCGATTATATAGTTAAACCCTTTATTATTGCCGAACTTATTCAGCGATTGCGAACACACTTAGCGCATAAAAAGACCCGTGAATTAATTGAAAAACAAAATCTTGATTTAATTGAAAAGAATGCCGAAATGGACGAATTGCTCACTGCTTTGCGCGAGCAAAACCAGGAGATAGAGCGAATAAACAAACAGTTAAGCAATGCCAATGAAAGCAAAAATAAACTCTTTTCTATTATTGCCCACGATTTGCGAGGCCCTATAAGCGGAATTAAATCGTTATTAGAATTAGTTCAATCGCCGGAACCCGACAACGACACCATTGTTCCGTTCGATATAATGAATATACTTATCGATACTTCGTCGAGTACTTGGAGTTTGCTCGAAAATTTATTGGCTTGGACCAGCACCGAGCATGGAATTTTATCGCAAGAAATACGTGAATTAAACCCGGAAGAGGTTGTAAATGATGGTATTTTGACACTTAGCCAAAAAATTAAACAAAAAAAGCTTAAAATTGAAATCGAATATCGAAACACAAGTAGTTGCCTTGCCGATTTTAAAATGTTAAGTACCGTAATTCGAAATTTAGTTGCCAATGCCATTAAATTTACGTTCGAAGGCGGAATGATTAAAATAATATGCGAAAATCAGGTTAAAATGCTTAAATTTAGTGTTATAGATAACGGAATAGGCATGTCGGATGAAGATAAAGCGAACCTATTCGACGAAACAAACTATCATTCGGCATCAGGAACCGGTGAAGAAAAAGGGTCGGGTTTGGGTTTGAAAATTTGTAAAGAATTTGTGCATAAAATGGGCGGAATTATTACAGTAAAAAGTACTTTTGGAAAAGGTTCTGTGTTTTCGTTTACAATACCAGCAGTTATTTAGCTCATTTTTGAAAAAAAGTGAAGATTTTTGTCAAAAATCATTCCGGATATAACTTTTTTCAACATTTTTTCGTACTTTTGAAAAACACTCTTTAACGCTATATAAGGATGTTGAAAAATAAGCTACAACAGAAATTATTGCAAAAATTGTCGCCGCAGCAAATACAACTTATTAAGCTGCTCGAAGTCCCAACTATGCAATTAGAACAACGAATAAAGAAGGAAATTGAAGAAAATCCGATGTTGGAAGAGGGCGCCGATGAACAGCCGGACTACGAGCAAGACGAAGATACGGGCAACGATGAGAGCGAATATGAAAATGACGAATTTCGTGATGAGTTTTCTTTAGATGAATATATGGATGATGACGATTTGCCTGCTTATAGGCTAAACGCCAACAACCAATCAAAAGACGATAAAAAAGCCGAAGTGCCCTATGCCGAAGGAAATTCGTTTCATGAACATTTAATTAGGCAACTTGGTTTGCGTACCTTGTCGAAAACCGATTATCAAATTGCCGAGTATTTAATCGGAAATATTGACGAAGACGGTTATTTGCGCCGCGATTTGGAAGATATTACCGACGACCTTGCTTTTTCGCTTAATATTTCGACAACCGAAGAAAAATTGCATAAGTTACTTAAAATTATACAAGACTTTGAACCGGCAGGCATAGGAGCTCGCGATTTGCAAGAAAGCCTGTTTTTGCAGGTTGAACGCAAATACCAGCTTAACAAAAAAAGTAGGTCGCTTGAATTGTTGCGAACTATTTTGCTGCATTATTTCGATGAATTTACCAAAAAGCATTTCGATAAAATAATTGATAAACTCAATATTACCGAAGAAGAACTAAAAGATGCAATAAACGAAGTACTTAGGCTTAATCCGAAACCCGGTACCTCTTTTAATGAAGAGCAAACCAAGTCGTTTCAGCAAATTACACCCGATTTTATTTTGGATGTGGTAAACAGTGAAATTCAGCTTTGGCTAAACTCTAAAAATGCACCCGAACTACGCATTAATAGGCATTACGCCGAAATGCTCGAATCGTATTCGGCAAATAGAAAAAAGCAAACTCGTGAACAAAAGGATACTATTACGTTTGTTAAGCAGAAGTTAGATTCGGCAAAATGGTTTATTGATGCTATAAAACAGCGGCAAAATACCTTGCAACATACCATGGAAGCAATTGTTGGATACCAGCAAGGGTATTTTTTGGAAGGCGATGAAACTAAATTGCGACCTATGATTTTAAAAGATATTGCCGAAAAAACAGGCTTAGATATTTCCACCATTTCGCGTGTTGCAAACAGTAAATACATACAAACACACTTTGGAATTTTTCCACTGAAGTTTTTCTTTTCCGAAGGAATGGCTACCGATACAGGCGAAGAAGTTTCGACTCGCGAGATTAAGAAAATACTGCAAGACTGTGTGGATGGCGAAAGCAAACGAAGGCCGCTTACCGATGAAAAACTGGCAAAAATTCTGCAAGAAAAAGGCTACCTTATTGCTCGAAGAACGGTAGCAAAATACCGCGAACAACTGGGCATTCCGGTTGCCCGATTGCGCAAAGAGCTGTAATTAAATGATGAAATTGATGCCCAAAAGCGTATTAAATCAGTTGCCCGAGTTAAACTCGGTTTACCATGCCCCTAAGTGGTTAAAAAATTTGTCGAAAATTGTTTCATTTATTTTTCATCCGGTTTTTTTACCCATGGCAGGTGTGTTGTTTTTATTTAGCTTAGGACTTGGTTTCCAAAGCGTTTCGCCCGATTTGCGTAATAAGCTGACGCAATTGGTTTTGGCCATTGTAGCAATTAGCACCATACTGCTTCCGCTCGTTGCCATTCCTATGCTTTACAGTTTTAAAATAATTAGTTCTATAGAAATGAAGCAGAGTAAAGAGCGGGTTTTTCCTTTTTTACTTACCGCAATTTCTATATTTTGGGGCTATATATTATTACAAAACTTTCCGGTACCGGTACCGGAAATTATGCTAAATTATATTTTAGCATCGTCAATTGCAACCTTATTGCTTGCCGTAGTTTCAGTTTTTTATAAAATTAGCGCGCATCTTACCGGGCTGGGGGGTTTTTTTGCGCTAATTTTATTTATTAACACCTACTATTTACCCGATACTATGCTGTTTTTCAACTTAACCCTTGCATTACTTGCATTAATTGCAACCGCTCGTTTATTGTTGCATGAACACAATGGATTGCAATTAATTTCCGGTTTTTTGGTTGGTTTTAGTATAGTTGGCTTTTTGCTTTATTATGGTTGAATAAACTGATATCCAACGCCTTTAATGGTTTTAATGTAATTATCGCCAAATTTTTCGCGAAGCTTACGAATATGAACGTCAATGGTTCGGTCGCCAACAATTACATCATTGCCCCAAACCTTGGTATAAATTTCGTCGCGGGTAAAAACTTTTTCGGGTTTTGAAGCCAATAAACTAAGCAACTTAAATTCTTTTCTCGGAAGTTCAACAAATTCGCCGGCAAAGAATACTTTGTGGTTTTCTAAATTTATTTCCATTTTTGTAAACTTCATAATTTTTGAATCGCTCGGTTCTTCGGCTCCCGCAGGCATACTTCGTTTAAGCAACGCTTTTACCTTGCTTAAAAATATTTTTGGCTTAATAGGTTTGGTTATATAGTCGTCGGCACCGGCATCGAAACCGGCAAGTTGCGAATACTCCTCGCTTCGGGCAGTTAGAAAAACGACTAAAGCACCCGATAGTTGCGGTAATTTCCTAATTTCGGCGCATGCTTCAATGCCATCCATTTCGGGCATCATTACATCTAAAATAATTAAATGCGGAATTTCGTTTTGTGCTATCCGAATTGCTTCCTTTCCATTGGCTGCCGTTAAAACGGTATATCCTTGTTTTCTAAGATTATAGCTTAGAAATTCAAGAATATCAGGTTCGTCGTCAACTAAAAGAATTTTAAAATCTGTGTCTTCCATAATAAAGTCTTAAAAAAGTGAATCCTATTCGAAGTAAAAGTAGTACAAAATTTGTATTTTTATTTCGAATTAATTTTTACGGTATATTAGCAGACAAATTTAAACGTTTTAAAATGAATTAATCTAATTTCTAATCTTATGAAAAAGTTAACTTTTATGTTATTGTTGGTTTTGGCAGTAACCACGGTATTTGGTCAGCGCGGCGGAAGGCGAGGTTCGCTGATAAAATGGCTCAGCCTTTCTGCCAATGCAGGAGTTGGTAATTCTATTTTGTTAAATTCTGCCACTATGAACGATATAAAAGCTGAGTATAATTATTTTACTCCGAGCAATTATATAGGAGGCAAATTTGGTATTACGGTAGGCGATTATGTCGGTTTGTTTGTGGAAGCGGCAAGCTCATCGTTCGGGCAAGAATATACTATAGAAGGAAATTCAGTAAAGTATGCGAAAAAACTGCGTTTCAATACAACCGACTTTACCGTATTGCTCCGAGCAGCGAACGATTATGGAATGTGGATTGAAGCAGGGCCAAAGTTTTCGATGGTAAAAAAAGTAACGGAAACCAATACGCCTTCGGAAAGTGTTACATCGCCTGCCGTAATGAGCGATTTTGTAAGTAAGTTTAATAGTATTACCGTAGGTGCCGGTTTTGCGCTTTTTCGTTCCGATAGGGTAGAAGTAAACACCGGACTGCGCTTTAACTACGCACTGGAGGATATAGTTACCAATTACATGTATCCGTTGGACGATGGTTCTTATGTAATGCCAACCGGAGATTATGGCGAAACAAAACCACTTACCATTCAGGCAGTTATTGAACTAAAATACTTTTTTGGTTTTTGGGGCGATGCTTCGTGCGGAAGAGGAAACTTGATGTTTTTTCAATAACCCTAAAGTAGTAAACGACAAAAAGGCGAGATAGCTCGCCTTTTTGCATATAGTATACCCGTGTGTTAAAACGGTGTCAGATGTCAAAATAATTCAAAAACAAGAATAACAATCTTTTTTTTGATTTCAGACTTAACCTTTTGGGTTAAGCTTAAAAATTAGTCTTCAGATCTGCGGTATCCGCCACGGTCTCCACCACGGCTATTGCCGCCGCTTCCGCCACTACGGTTTCCACCACCAAAACCACCTTTGTTGTAACCGCCACGGTCGCCGCCGCCACCGCCACTGCGATTGCCACCGCCAAAACCACCCGGTTTACGAGTAGCTCCGCCAGGACCACCTGCTGCGCGACGATCTTCAGATTTGTTTACAACAATTGTACGTCCACCTACTTCTGCTCCGTTAAGTTCGTCGATAGCTTTTTGAGCTTCGTCGTCGCTTGGCATTTCAACAAAACCGTAGCCTTTGCTGCGACCGGTGAATTTGTCTGTAATAATTTTAACTGTGCTTACCTCACCGTACTCTTCGAAGTAGCTTTTTAAATCGCCTTCCGAAAGACTGAATGGAAGACTGCCGATGAAAATGTTCATAATAACAAGTCGTTTAAAATAATATAAAAATATCGAGGCAAAGATAAGCTATTTTTTGACATAATTGCATGTTTTTCTTAAAAAGCACAAAAATATTTATTTATTTTCAAAATAATTATCTTTTTTAGCTTTACCTCGAACGGAATTCAAATTTTACGCTTCTTTTTCTTGTACTTTAGCCCAAGTATCTTTAAGCGAAACGGTACGATTAAATACCGGTGCTCCCGGTTTCGAATATTTCGAATCGGCAGTAAAGTAACCCAACCGTTCGAACTGAAAATGTTCCAACGCGCCGGCATCCTTTAAACAAGGCTCTAATTTGCAATTGCTTAGCACTTGCAACGAGTTGTGGTTAATAAAGGTTTTAAAATCTACATCGGCATGTCCGTCGGGTTCGGCGTCGTTAAATAATCGGTCGTATATGCGTACTTCGGCATTAAATGCATGCGGAACCGAAACCCAATGTATGGTGCCTTTTACCTTGCGACCGTCGGGCGATTTGCCGCCTTTCGATTCGGGGTCGTAGGTTGCACGCAACTCGGTAATATTGCCGGCAGCGTCTTTAATTACTTCGGTACACGTAATAAAATACGCATAACGTAAACGAACCTCGGCACCCACTGTTAAGCGGAAATATTTTTTGGGTGCGTTTTCCATAAAATCTTCGCGTTCAATATATATTTCGCGCGAAAATGGAATCTGACGTGTTCCGGCGCTTTCATCTTCGGGATTGTTTACCGCTTCCAACCATTCTTCTTGGTTTTCGGGGTAGTTGGTTATAACTACTTTTATTGGGTCTAAAACTGCCATCACTCGTTTAGCGTGTTTGTTAAGGTCTTCGCGCACTGCATATTCCAATACGCCCATTTCAATCACGTTTTCGCGGCGAGCTACGCCAATAATTTCGGCAAAATTGCGCAAACTTGCCGGTGTAAAACCGCGTCGGCGCAAGCCGGAAATGGTAGGCATACGAGGGTCGTCCCAGCCGTCTACAAAATTATTTTTAACCAATTCGAGCAAACGGCGCTTGCTCATAATAGTATAGCTTAAGTTAAGGCGTGCAAATTCTATTTGTTGCGGTTTGTAGTCGGTATCGCGCAGGCAATCTACCAACCAGTTGTACAATGGTTTATGTACTTCAAATTCCAAAGTACAAATAGAATGTGTTATACCTTCAAAATAATCCGACTGTCCGTGTGCAAAGTCGTAATTCGGATAAATACACCATTTGTCGCCGGTGCGGTGGTGGTGTGCAAATTTTATGCGGTAAATAATTGGGTCGCGCATGTGCATATTAGGCGATGCCATATCTATTTTGGCACGCAACACACAAGCACCTTCTTTAAACTCGCCGGCTTTCATTCGGCGGAACAAGTCCAAATTTTCTTCTACCGACCTGTTGCGCGTTGGGCTGTCTTTTCCGGGGCGTGTAGGTACACCTTTATATTCAGCCATTTGCTCGGGCGTAAGCTCGCAAACGTAGGCTTTACCTTCTAAAATAAGTTTTTCGGCAAATTCGTATAGTTTATCAAAATAATCCGAAGCATATAGTTCTTCGCCTTGCCAGTTAAAACCTAGCCAACGAACGTCTTCTTTAATCGATTCTACGTATTCGGTATCTTCTTTTTCGGGGTTTGTGTCGTCGAAACGAAGGTTGGTTTGACCACCGTATTGCTGCGCCAATCCGAAGTTTAAGCAAATAGACTTTGCGTGCCCTATGTGTAAATAACCGTTTGGTTCGGGCGGAAAACGTGTAAGCACGCGTGCATTGTTTTTGTTGTTCTTAATATCTTCTTCAACAATTTGCTCAATAAAATTAAGCGCTTTTTTTGGTTCGGTGCTTGCAGAATGGTCGCTACTCATAAATTTAAAAATTTAATTATTACCTTGCGGCTTTTAAAACTAAACTGCAAATTTAATAAAAATTGCAATGTAATTACTTCAAATTAAGCATAAAAAAATTAAAATTATGGGTATAATTACAATTGAAGAAATGGAGTTCTATGCCTACCACGGGCATTTTAAAGAAGAACAAATAGTTGGTAATAAGTTTTTGGTTGATCTAATATTGGAAGTTGAAACCGAAAGTGCCTCAAAAACAGATGATTTGCATGACGCCGTAAATTATCAAACAGCCTATTTTATTGTGAAAGAAGAAATGCAACAAAAGTCGCACTTGCTCGAACATATTGCCGGCAGAATTCTCGATTCACTCTATCAAAAATTGACGGGAATAAAAAAAGCTACCGTAAAGGTTCGTAAAATGAATCCGCCAATGGGTGGGCAGATGAAAAGCGTTGGTGTTACTATAAGTCGTTAAAAATGTATAGATTAAAATTATAATTATTGAAACAACCGGTTTTTGTTTTTCCAATCTAAACAGTTTTAGTCTGTTGTGGTTGATTAATTGCAAAATTTAAAAAATGGATGAATCTGATTTTTTTATAAATTAAGTAAAACATT
>JAIFNC010000129.1:9170-15506 GCA_020047935.1 Bacteroidota bacterium | reverse complement strand
CCGCTTGCCCGCCAAACAAAGAAATACACAAAACTGCTTTAGGTGCCACCGATTCGGTACAGTGGGAATATGTTGAAGAAACCGAAAAAGCGGTAGAAGCCTTGAAAGAAAACGGTTATGTAATTGTTTCGATTGAACAGGTAAGTTCTGCCATTATGCTGCCCGATTTTGCTATGGAAAAAGGCAAAAAATATGCGGTAATTTTTGGCAATGAAGTAAAAGGCGTTAAGCAATCGGTAGTAAACATGTCGGATTATTGCATTGAAATTCCGCAATTTGGCACTAAACATTCGTTTAATATTGCAGTAAGCGTGGGTATTGTACTTTGGGACTTATTTAAGAAACATAAAAATTGGTGAAACCGTTTAGATACAATGAAAGATACTATCTTTTTAAAAGATTATTAACGAACTAACGAAAGGAAAGTATCGTTTTGCATAAATTTCACAAATTCGCGGTCGGTTTTTGCATATTCTTTAATTTTTGCATCTTTTTTAACCGCTTCTTTAATGTTTTCCAACACTGCTTTTTCGTCGGCAGTGCGAGCACCAACTATAGCTTTTAAATAGAATGCATAGGCATTGTCTTTGTTTGGCATACAGTTAATAGTGCTTAAAGCGCCTGAGTAATCTTGGGTAAGAATTTTAGCCAAGGCTGCATTGAAAGTGCAAGAAGTACCGAAGCTGCTCAACGCTGCTTTGTAGTTACCTTTCATAATTTCAATAACACCTACGTTATATTTGGCCTCTACTGTACCTGCGCTGTTAAAAAACTGACTTGCTTTATCGTTCTCGCCTAAAGCAAAGTAAGCAACACCTAAGTTGTTGTTAACTTTTTCGTTGTTATCCAACGATTTAGCTTTTTCAAAAGCTTCTTTAGCTTCGGTCAATTTGTTTAAATTCATGTAAACCAAACCCATACCGTTATATGCTCTCCAATTGTTTGGAAAATATTGCGAGGTAATTTTGAACAATTCAATCTTTTCATTCAAATTTTGGGTAACGGCTGCAGCATGCAACATTTCTTCGTTGGTAAGTGCTTTTGGGTCCGATTTCATCATGCTGATAATTTCAGCATCGGTACGCGTACCGGTTTCGAAACGAGCTTCGAAAACCGAACGACGCAATACCGGCAAAACAGCCGATTTAAGTTCTTCGTAAGCTTCAGAAAGGTTTTTAATTTCGCGCTCGCGAACAATTGGGTCGGTATACATGCTAAGTACATTCAAAATCAAACCTTTATCTTTAAGGCTCGAATTAGCCAATTCAGTTTTAAAACCATCCCAGTCTTCCGGGGTAGTTGAAGCAGTAAGTAATGCCGGGTCTAATTTAACTTTAGCTTTTTTGAAATCGTCTTTTAGTACTTTATCGGCAGCTTTACCGCGGTTGGTCGATAAGCCGGTGTTCAAATCCAAATCGCCTTCAGGAGAAGCATAACTTGAAATATTAAGACCTTTAAAATTACCGGTAGTATCGGCTTTAATGGCATTCAATAATTTAGTAATATCGTCTTGAGTAAGCTCTGTTTTCTTAACATCGAATTTTTGCAAATCGTATTTAATATCGGCTTTTAAGGTAGAAACTACCGTACCGGGAAGTTTAACGCCTTCAGAAGCGGTTAAACCGTACTGACCTGCATTATTAAAGCCTTCGTTATCAACACCCAAGCCATTTTTAACCAATCGTGGAGTAATAATTACACCGTCGGCCAATTTAATAACAGGCATGTCGAATTTTACTCCTTTGTTATCTTTTGCAGTTAAGCGCAATTCCAATTCCGATACTTGCATATCGTCGGTATAAGGAATAGTAGCCGAAAATGAAATTTGTCCGCCGGTTGCAAAGTTGATAATCGGATTATTATCCTGAACGGCTTCACCTTGGAAAGTTTTTTGATCGAAAGCTTTCTCGTTTTTACCATATTTCAATACAGGAGATACCACTAAAATACCTTTTTTATGGAAATATTTTGCCGGTATTTTACCTGTTATGGTAATTTGTACTTGTTCACCATGCATTTCAAGAACGCCCGGTGCAACATTCCAAGTTACTTCTGAAGCTCTGTTTACCATATCCTGTACACTTTTACAACCTGTGGTGTACATAATGGTTAGGGCTAAAGCTGCCAAATAGAAAATTTTTAGTTTTTTCATGATTACTGTCAAATATTTATAATTACACGTTATATATCCAATTCGTAAAACGATTTATTCGCACCGTTACAAAATTACAAAAAAAACAAATGTGAACGTACATTTTTTAATTAAATTACTGCAAATTTCTAACAAATTCCTTACAATTAAAAATTTTTATTCAATTCTACCCAATAAAAATGAATATTTTTTTTCTCAAATTTGAACAACCAACATTAAAAATCTATTAAACAGCAAGTTAAGTACTCAATCTATTTACCAAAATAATCATTTAAAAATCAAAAAGGTTGCCAAATTTTTGGCAACCTTCCTTATTTTATGAATTATGTGGCGCAAATTAAACCACCTTTCGTACAATATTAGCCGCCTCTTGCAAGGTAATTGCAGAATGAACTTTCAATCCGCTTTGGTCAATAAGTTGTTTACCTTCAACGGCATTTGTACCTTGCAAACGTACAATAACCGGAATTTTTATATCGCCAATTTTATTGTAAGCGTCTACTACACCCTGCGCAACTCGGTCGCAACGTACAATTCCGCCAAAAATATTAAGCAAAATTGCTTTTACGCTGGGGTCTTTCAATATAATTCTAAATCCGGCTTCTACGGTTTCGGCATTTGCCGAACCTCCAACATCGAGGAAGTTTGCCGGGTCGCCACCCGAAAGTTTAATAATATCCATGGTTGCCATTGCCAAACCGGCTCCGTTTACCATGCAACCAACGTTACCGTTGAGCTTAATAAAATTGAGGTTGTATTTTCCGGCTTCCACTTCGGCAGGGTCTTCTTCGGTAATATCGCGCATTTCGGCAAGGTCGCGGTGTCGGTACAACGCATTGTCGTCGAGGTTTACTTTGGCATCTACAGCCAAAATTTTATCGTCGGAAGTTTTTAACACCGGATTTATTTCGAATAAAGCAGCATCAATACCTTCGTATGCTTTGTATAATGAAGTTATAAACTTTACCATTTCTTTGTGTGCGCCGCCCTGCAAACCAAGGTTAAACGCAATTCGGCGAGCCTGAAAAGGAATTAATCCGGTTTTCGGGTCAATTTCTTCTTTGAAAATTAAATGTGGAGTTTCTTCGGCTACTTTTTCAATATCCATACCGCCTTCGGTAGAATACATAATAATGTTGCGACCGGCACTTCGGTCGAGCAATACACTTACGTAATACTCC
Organism: Bacteroidota bacterium; assembly: GCA_020047935.1. GTDB lineage: Bacteria > Bacteroidota > Bacteroidia > Bacteroidales > JAIFNC01 > JAIFNC01. Next base: position 12,173 of record JAIFNC010000129.1, on the reverse strand, counting down.
TCAGGCTTTGAAGCCCCCGGATAATATACATCCTGTGCAACCAATATTTTATGTACTTTTTTACCTTCAGGCCCGGTTTGCGGTGTAATAAGTTGCATTCCAATAATTTGCTTAGCAATTTCTTTTACATCGTCCAACGATTTGGCCAATTTAACTCCGCCGCCTTTGCCCCTACCGCCGGCATGAATTTGTGCTTTTATAACCCACCAGCCGGTGCCGGTAAGTCGTTGTAATTCTTTTGCAGCTTCAACTGCCTCTTCCGGGCTGTTTGCCACTATACCTTCTTGTATAGCAACTCCGTACCCTTTAAGTATCGATTTCGATTGGTATTCGTGAAGATTCATATAGTTGTGTTTAATTAAAGTTCTATTTTATAATTTTCAAAACAAAAAACAACGAGCTAATTAACCCCTTGGCTAATTATCACGTTTTTCAAAAAACTCATTCTTTTTGTCTTTTAACCGTTTTCTAATCAGAAAAATTAATGCTGTTACGATAAAAATACCGATAATTGCATACACTAAAAGTACAACGGATGCAGCTACCGGCATGACTATACTTCTTGAATTTTAACCGCTGTTCCGTAGGCTAAAATTTCGGATGCACCTTGCATAATAACCGAAGTTGTAAGCCTTACTCCTACAATGGCATCGGCACCCAACGACCTTGCATCTTCAACCATTCGGTACATGGCTTGCTCGCGCGATTCGGCTTGCAGGCTCGTATATTCGCTAATTTCGCCGCCCACTATATTTTTTAGCCCGGCAAATATATCTTGCCCTATATTACGTGCCCGTACCGTGCTTCCGCGTGCTATACCCAAAATTTTTGTAATTTCTTTGCCCGGAATTGTTTCCGTAGTTGTCATCAGCATTATCGAACTATTTTTAGCTTTTTGTATTCTGAAAATATTTTCAAACTTACTAAAAAAATTCGATTTCGTATTCAATTTGTCTTTTTTGTTGAATATTTTTCTTTAGGAGCTATTAATTCAATATCGGCTATTTCCCCGGGGCGCTGCCCCGGGCTATTGCTTTTGCCCCTTCAGGGCTTGAAAACGCATAAATTAACAACATTGAAACTACATTTACAAAAAAAGCAATTGAACAACATGCTCAATTGCTTTTTTTGAAACCACTATTTCGTTTTAAATTACAGCAATACAATTTTAGAATCCCGGGCAAGGTATCATACCTTTTCGTTTCTTTTTATTGCCTTTAATATTTGGGTCGAAACTGTAAATAAGCGACAGTTCGCTTGCACCGCCCGATTTGCCTATTAAATCGTTTATCGACATATCGTAACTGTACCCTAAGCTTACGCTGCCCATTTTATAACCAATCAGCCAAATTACGGCATCGAAATTGTCGGTTGCACTGCCTTTAATATTGGTTGTTTCAACAATAGGAATACCTCGCAACCAAACACCTGCAACCAACGGATACCGATTGTAATAAGCCCCAATATTTAATTGGTCGGAACTGCCTTGCATCTGGTACAAAAAGGTTATCGTTACGTCTTCAGGATTTTTAGTTCTTCGTTTTTTTGTTGAAGTTCGAATTTTGTATCCACCATAAAACATAAATTTCCGGTCGATATACGCCTCGTTATCAATGGTTGAAAGCAAGGTTTGATTTGGACGTAATAAATTATCGGCAGTTAAACCAATCCAAAATTTTTCGTTATACAACAAACCCGATGCGGTAGCATCCAAATATTGTCGTTTATTGGCAGTAAAAGTTTGCGGAATATCGGATTCAGTCCAATTCTCGCCTTCAATTCGAACTTGGTCAATCCATGTAACGTTTGCCGGATTAAAAGAACGCTGCGTATAGTTAAATTCGGCTCCGGGACGAACATATAAATTGCCCATTCGAATGCTTTTAGTGTACTGTATGGCACCAATGGTACTACCCAAATCGCCGGGCCCTGCCACATCGCGCAGCAAACTGATACCAAGGCCCGAACCTATTTTATGCAAATATACATCGGCCGAAAAAGCATAGGTTTGGTACTCGGAAGGCGAACTGATGTTAGGCCACTGATTTCGGTAATTAAGTGTAACACGCCCCATTTGCGTAAGCCCGGCAAATGAAGGCCCAAGAAAAGTTGGCGTTGCATAAGTTTGCGAAAATTGAATAATTTGCGCTTGCACCGATGCTGCCATTACGATTGCCGCCACTGATACACCCAATATTTTAATTAATTTACCCATTGGTTCCGTTATTTCATGATTTACAAAAAAACAAATTGCGATTGCTCCTTTATTACCGAAACGTTTTTGAAACACAATTGTTTCAAAAACTGTTCCGGTAAATAAATTTATCTGATAAGCGTTACGGTTCCTTTAACCACATAGGAACGCTGATTTTCGTAATACCCTTCCGCTATGTAGGTGTATACATCTTGCGGACAAAGCTTTCCGTTTGTTGAACCATCCCAACCTATGGCAGGGTCTTCACTTCTGAAAACCACTTCTCCCCATCGGTTATAAATAGTTAACTTATACGTACCATTATCGAGGCTTCGGTAACGCGGGTAGAATGCCGTATACACGTTCAGCAATTGGTCCACTACCACTCCGCCGCCTTGGTTGCCCGGAGCCGGCGAAGGCATAAACGCTTCAGGGAATTTTATACGTCCGCTTAATTTTGCAATAACAGCGTCGTACATTACCAAGGTATCGCGACAGCCAAAGCTTGTTTTGGCAATAAGCGTTACATCATATGAACCCGGTTTATTGTACTGATGTATAGGATGTATACTCAAACTATCCACTTTTTCATCGCCAAAATACCACCAATACGTATCAGCACCTATGGAATTATTCGTATATCGAACCCACTCACCATTGGTGAAATTAACGGCAGAGTCACCTACCATAACTTCATTTTTATCCAAAGTAAACAAGGCTTCAGGCACTTCGTATACTTTAACGGTATCGGTATAAACACTTGCGCCACCATCGCCAAAGGCAGTAAGTTTTACTACATACGTACCCGG
>JAIFNC010000129.1:0-9112 GCA_020047935.1 Bacteroidota bacterium | reverse complement strand
CCGGTATAAGCCGAATCGAAATAGGCAATCGGAGTTATCGGTAGAATCGTTATTTTCGTTTCTGCAGTATCGCGACAGAAGCCATCGAATACAATTAATCGTACAATATATTCTCCCCACTCTTTATAAGCTACCGGAGGTGGATTTTCACGCAAATTCGTTGTATTATTACCAAAATCCCAATTATATTTATAACGTGAAACCGGATTTGTGTTTCTAAAATTCACTTCATCGTCAATTACCGTTCTCGTAGGCGCAGCGTCAAACTTGGCAATAGGCTGCGGATTAATTGTTATAACTTGAACCATGGTATCGGCACAATTTTCACCCGAAGTTGCAATTAATTTAGCATTAAATTTCAATGGCGTACCATCGGCATTGTTGTTTCGATAGGTATGTACAGGTTCCGGATCATTGGCAAAGGTTCCGTCGCCAAACACCCATTGATACTTAATACCTCCGGTGGTTCGGTTCTCGAAATTAACAGCCAATGGCGAACAACCTTCGGCATTGTCGGTTATAAATTGCGTAACCGGCGGTACCCAATAGGTTATTTTCACGGTATCGCGTTCAACGCAAGTGTTCTTAACAACCGTCCAAATGAAGTAATTATCGCCGCCATCCAAATCGCTTACCGTTACGTTGCTCAAATTAGCATCGTCAAACTTGCCTGCGCCGTAGCCCAACGACCACGAAGCACTTGTTGCATTAACAATTACCTGACCGGCCAATTGGGTGGTACTCTTACAACTTGCTTGGTCGAAACCGGCACTTACACTAAACGAGTTATTCTGAATTAACACCTCGTCGCGAGCACAGTAACCATTTTTACAAACTTGCCATACAAGTATGTTATCGCCACGCTGAATATCGGTAATTCTGGTGCTTTCCGACAAACGGTCGATAAAGCTTACATAGCCTTGTTTAATTAACCAACTGCCCTCGCCAATTGAAGGACGAATAGCTTGAAGTATAGTTGTATCGGAACATAAAAATTGGTCTTGTCCGGCAATAACGGTTAAATTGTTAAATGCAACCTTTACATCGTCATGGGCAATACAACCATCTTTAAATACATTCCAACGGAAGGTATTTTCACCTATTCCCAAACCAACTACCGTAGCTGAAGGCTGATTGTTAGGCATTACAACACCTTGACCTGCCATTAATTCCCACCAACCGTATACAATATTACCATTTGGTAAAGTACTGGCTTCTAAGGTATAATTATCTACTGTAAGTGCATTTGCACCAATTTTATCGGCACCGGCATCTACAAAGAATTCCTTGTTAACAATCTGCACAATATCTTTACCGACACAACCTTTTTCGCTTACCGACCATTCGTACGAGTTCAAGCCTTCATACAATCCGGTTACGCTTGTATTAAATTTATTTGCATCGGCAAAATTACCGCCACCCGAAATTAGCGTCCATTTACCAACGGCATTCGCACCCGGCACATCGGCTTGCAAAATTACGGTGCCGTCGCAAACTTCGGCAGGGGAACCTGCAGTATAGTTTACTGTATTATTAATAATATCTACATCGTCGGTTGTTACGCAGTCACCATTCTGAACTTTCCAACGCAAGCGGTTGAAACCATAGCCAAGCTTTGTTACGGTTGTATTAAACTTCGATTTATCAGTAATACTTCCACTTCCGCTAATCAGTTCCCAAACACCGGTTGCAGTAGCCGAAGTAGGTGCAGCAGCCAAGGTTACCGAATTAACGCAAACGCTCTGGTCGCCGCCTGCAGCCGAACTTGCAATATTATTGGTTATTGCCGCTACATCGGAAGCAATACAGCCATTTCTGTTCACTGTCCATTTAAACGTATTTAAGCCCGGACTTAATCCGCGAACAAACGAATTGTACAACGAATTGTTATCGAACTTACCCGAACCGGCTTCAACCGTCCATAAGCCTTTACCGCTGCCGGCATCGTTGGCAAACATTTGCAAATTATCGGTACAAATTACACGGTCGCCACCTGCCGAAGTTATAAATGAATTATTCGAAATAATAACATCACTGCTGGTTTTACAACCATTGTATGCAATAGTCCAACGGAATTTATTCGAGCCCGAACCTAAATTAGTTACATCGGTTAAATAATAAGTCGGGTCGGTAAAACTACCGTTTCCGCTAATTACACTCCAAGTACCGTCACCTTGTCCGGGTTCGTTGGCAATAAGCGAAGTAGAACTTTCGCAAACCACTTTAGGGTCGCCGGTTATAGCTTGTAAGTAGTTTGAAGTAATTACTACATCGTCGAATGCATTACAACCTTTAAGCGAGGTTGTCCAACGGAATGTATTGGCACCCGAGCCTAAGAAATCGACACGCGAGTTTGCAGAAGTAGGTGTAGCAACAATTGCAGGACCGCTTTCAACTGTCCAACTGCCTAATCCGGTTTCAGGGGTAACAGCCGACAAATAGGCATAATTATCACAAGTACCAAAAGGTGTTCCGGCAAATGCAGGATATAAATTATTTATTATTTCAACATCGTCGTAAGAGCTGCAACCATTTTTAGTTACCGACCAACGTAAAATATTTTTACCGAAACCTAAATTACGCACTTCCGATTTGCTTGAATTTGAATTAACAAATACCGCCGAACCGTTTTCCAAAGTCCAAATACCACTGCCAATACCCGGTTCGCTACCCGACAAATTCGCAGTTGTACCGCAAACTTCTTGGTCTAAACCGGCATTTGAAGTAATGGAATTATTATAAATAGTATAGGTAGCAGAAGTAGTACAACCTTTGTTCGAAATAGTCCAACGGAAGGTATTTTTATCTTTACCCAATTCGGTAACTGCCGATTCGAAATTATTTGAAGCGGCAATTTTACCCGAACCGCTTACCACCGTCCACAAGCCGGTTCCAATAACCGGTTTATTACCGATAAGCGAACCTACATTGCTACAAACCGTTTCGCCAATACCAACAGTGGCTTCGGTAGGAATATTATTGGTAATTTCCACCAAATCGTATTCCGAGCAGCCATTCTGGTTTACTGTCCAACGCAAGCGGTTCAAGCCTTTGCTTAAGCCGGTTACTTTCGAGTTCGATAAGCTTGCATTGGTAAAGTTACCGGTTCCGCTTTCAACACTCCACACTCCGGAAGCACCCGTACCGGGAATTGCAGCGCCCAAATTGGCATCGGCAGAACAAATAGCTTGGCCTAATCCGGCAGATGTAATAACTTGCTTGTTGGTAACCACTATTTCGTCGTAAACCGAACATTCGGCAGAGGAAATAGTCCAACGGAAACGATTCGTACCTAAACCTAAGCCGGTAACCATGGTATTGTTTGAAGAAGGTACTTCAATTTTACCCACACCACTTATTTGTGTCCAAACTCCTTTGCCAACCGATGGTTTGTTAGCCTGAATAAGCGCAGAATTCTGACAGACACTGAAATCGCTGCTTGCCACCGAAAGCGTAGGTAAATTATTCTGTAAGGTAACTTCATCGGAAGCCGAACAAATATTCTGATTAACTGTCCAAACCAGCACATTTGCACCTTGCGACATTCCGGTAACCAAGGAATTTGCAGCGGTATTATTAACCACCGTACCTGAACCCGAAACTATAGTCCAATAGCCCGAGCCACCCGGCGCTGTAGAAGCCGTAGCAGTCAGATTAACCGATGAAGAACAAACAAATTGGTCATCGCCGGCGTTTGCAGTAAACTCATTATTGGTTATTGCCATTTCATCGTAGGTAGTACATGCACCTTTGGTTATAGTCCAACGGAAAGGATTAATACCGCGACCCAAACCGGTTACATCGCTGTTATATGCCGAAGGCGTAACAATTGTACCTGCACCGCTTATACGCGACCATCTGCCAATACCGTCGGTAGGATTATTTGCCGATAACAAACCGTCATTTGCAGCACAAACAATATTGTCGCTTCCTGCAACGGCCTCGGTAGGCATACCGTTAATTACATTTATTTCGTCAAACGAACTGCAATTATTGCGCTCTACCGTCCATCGAACGGTATTGCCACCATATGCCAAACCACCAATTTTGGTAATGAATGCAGTGGCATTAACAATTGAACCCGAACCCGAAATAACGCTCCAAGTACCTTTACCCGGAGCCGGATCAGGTGCATTTAAGTCGCTTTCGAACGCACAAACCGTTTTTTCAGGAACACCCAAGCTAACAACTACTTCATTGTTAATAACTTTCAAATCGGCAAAGGTTGAACAGCCTGAATTTAAAATCGTCCATCGGTAAATATTTGTTCCTTTACCAATTTTAGTTACTTGCGTATCGCCCAAATTAGGATTAGCAAAACTTGCAGCTCCGCTAACTACCGACCAAGTACCTACACCGGAACTCGGAATATTACCCGAAAGTACCGTTGAATTATTACATAAAGTTTGCGTAGTACCCACATATACAGTAGGTGTAACATTATTTATAGAAACTACCGAAGTTGCTGTACAACCTTTGTAGTCTAACGACCAACGCAATGTATTAATACCCAATCCAATTCCGTTCAATGCCGAATTAAATTGAGAAGGCGAAACTATATTAGCAGTACCACCGTCAATAGTCCATAAGCCATTGGCTACACCCGGGTTATTACCATTCAAAATATAGGTTGAACCACAAATATCCTTATTATTTCCGGCATTTGATGTTACAGAATTGTTAAATACAATTACTTCATCGAAGAAAGTACAACCGCCTGCTGTAACGGTCCAACGCAACAAGTTAGTTCCTACACTTAAACCGGTAATTGCCGTATTATGCAAACTTGGAACAGTAGGTACGCCCAAACCGCTCTTAGCTTCCCATAAGCCAACGCTACCTGCAATATTATCGCCCGAAAGGTTGGTATTCGTTGCACAAATATTCTGATCGGCACCGGCGCTAACGGTAAACTGATTATTGGTTATTTCAACATTGTTCGAAGCTTCACATCCATTTAAACTCACGGTCCATTTGAAGGTATTCGCACCGGAACCTAAATTAGAAACCACAGAGTTATATAGGGTTGGGTTCGCTATAAAACCGGTTCCGCTAGCCACCGACCACAAACCGGTTCCTCCGGTATGTTGTTTTCCTGCCAAAGTAGTATTATCTGTACAAATCAACTGACTTGGACCTGCATTGGTTACGAACGCATTATTTGTTACCAGAATTGTTTTAGCATCGGTACAACCGTTTTTAGATGAATGCTTCCACTTACGCTAATACGAACCCAATTGCCCGTTCCACCAACTCCCGGGTTGTTTGCATTCATAACAATTTGATTGGAACAAACAGATATGTCGCTTCCCGGTATCGAGACTATGGTATTATTAGTAACTGACATCTCCGTAAAATTCGAACCACATGAATTAGCTACAGTCCAACGAAGTTTATTAATACCGGGTTGCAAATTTCTAACTATTGTTTTCGCATCATTTAAATTATCAAAAATAACGCTAACGTTGGAAGACCACGTACCCAGTCCGGTTACAGGCGTTTCGGCATCCAAAACTGCACTTGTTAAGCATACAGATTGATTAGTACCTGCAACAGCAATTGATGGCTTTCTGTTTGTTATAATCACTTCATCTTCACTTACCCCACATCCGTTAGAATCTATTGTCCAGACTAATTTGTTTATACCCGGATCTAAATTCCTAACAATAGTTGTGGCTGCACCGGTATCATCAAATACACCTGAACCTAAGGTACTCCACTTGCCGGTACCATTAAATGGTTTATTTGTCATTACCACTTCATCACTAATTGAACCACATAGATTATTAACTGTCCAGCGTAAACTATTTACACCTATTGCAAGGTTGGAAACTGTTGCTTTTGGATTATTAACATTACTAAATGAAACAGATCCGGATGAAGACCACACGCCAGCACCAAACTCAGGCGTTATTGCCTCCAAATTAACGGTATTGGCACACAAAGTTTGATCCAGACCTGCATTAGCAGAAATAGTACTGTTTACAATAATAATATTATCCGAAGTAGGACCGCAAGTGGTAGAATTTATAGTCCAAATTAAAATATTGCTGCCAATATTCATATTGCTTACAAAAGCATCCGGTTTATTTACATCCGAGAACGTTGCACTGCCGGTAGAACTCCATTTTCCGGAACCAACTATAGGCGTATTTGCAGCTAGTTGATACGTTGAAGAACACACCGTCTTATCTTCTCCTGCATTGCTTATTGTAGGCAAATTATTATTTATAGAAACATTATCAGTTGAACTTCCGCAATTGGCAGTAGTAATAACCCAACTCAACACATTAACGCCAGCACCTGTAGTTACAGTTGTACTATTCGATGAAGCATTTGCAAAGCTTGCAGTTCCGCTAACTACCGTCCAAATACCGGTTCCTTGTACCGGGTTGTTAGCATTCAATGTAAATTCATTTCTACATTCAATTTGATCTATTCCCGCATTTGAAACGGAAGGCAACTCGTTATTTACTATTGTTTCGCTGGTAAAAGTATTGCAATTATTACTAATCGTCCAAACCAACGTATGTATTCCAACCGGAACAGTAACTTGCGAAGCAGGAGATGTTGAATTACTAAACACTACAGGTCCGCTGCCTATTTTAACCGACCATTTACCTGTACCATAAACCGGAGTATTCGCTTTCAAAGTAAAGGTATTGGAACAAAGCGCTTGCGATGCTCCGGCATCCGGAATACTTGGTGAATTATTTGTCAATACGACATCGTCACTTTTATTAGAGCAACCGGTTCTGCTAATAGTCCAACGTAAAGTATTTATGCCTTTACCTACTGTTACATCAGTCTTATAAAGAGAATTATTAGTAAAGGTAGCAGAGCCGCTTACAACACTCCATTTACCGGTTCCGTATTGCGGATCATTTCCTTTCAAAGTAAAATTACCTGTACAATTAGAATCATCTGCCCCGGCATCGGCAGCAGTAGGACTATTATTATTTATTGTAATATTTGCCGTTAGTGTATTACAAGTATTATCAACTGTCCAAGTTAAAATATGAGAACCGGAAGGTACCGTAACGATAGTAGTAGGCGAACCTGCGTCAGCAAAAACAACACCATTGCTAGAAGTGCTCCATGAACCATTAACATTTACAGGTTCTAATGCACTCATAATATAGGTATTAAGACAACCGGACTGATCGCCGCCCGCATTAACTGAAGTTAGTGTATTATTCCTAATTGTAACAATTGACGATTTATCGCTACATAAACCTTTACGAATAGTCCAAGTTAGAATATTATCTCCGGGAACTAAATTTCCAACATCTGATGTTGGAGAATTAATCTCGCTAAAAGTAACAAGAGGACTAGATGCTGACCATGAACCAATTCCAAACACTGCGGGAGTTGCTTCTAATTTAAAATTATTATCGCATATTGGTTTATCCAATCCGGCATATGGAGTCGACGGATTATCGTTAGTAATTACGACAGAACTCGAAGATTCAGGACATATACCCGGACTTGTTACAGTCCATCTCAATGCATTGGTTCCAAGTTTTAAATTACCAACCATTGTTTTCGGATTATTAACATTAACAAAAGTAACTAACCCACCCATAGCATTTGACCATGTACCGGTACCGTTTATCACAATATTACCATTCATCTGATGCGTACTGAAACAAACACTTTCATTAGAACCGGCATTTGCAACAGTTGGTATATTGTTATAAATTAACACATCATCGTAATTACTTCCGCAACTTACTGTGCTGATTGTCCAACGCAGCGTATTAAGACCGGGTTTTAGATTAGTAACTTGAGTAGTGCCGGAAGTTGAATTAACAAATACAGCAGTTCCGCTTGATGTTTGATCTGACCATGAACCAAATCCTATAAGCGGCGGATCAGCATTTAATGTGGCTGTTGTAACACAAACCGACTGATCCAAACCGGCATATGGTAATAAATTAACCCGCTTCAACTGCATATTATCCGGTACGGGTCCGCACACTCCTGATATTGTCCAAGTTAAGGTATAAGTTCCAATAGGAATGGAAATTTTAGACGTTGGAGAATTAATATTCTCAAAAGTTACACCTGTATTTGGCGAAGCACTCCATACTCCCGAACCATTAACTGCTGTGTTTGCAGCCAGTTCGGCAAAATTTTGACACACTACTTGATCTGCACCTGCATTTGGCTGAGTAGTTTCATTATTCAAAATAAACAGATAAGACGGTGCAGAACTATTGCATCCTGCACTGGTTATTGTCCAAGCTAATTTATTTAATCCGGGCTTTAAATTACGAACTACTGAAGTTGGCGAATTTGGATTATCAAATACAGCAGTACCTAAACCAGTGGCATCAGACCAAGTACCAACACCAACTAAAGGTGTATTTGCACTAAGTTTATCAAAAATTGAAGAGCAACTTGTTCTATCAGCTCCGGCAACGGCTTCGCTAGCCCTAATATTCTTTATTACAACATCATCGCTTAAGTCAGTACATGCATTCACTGTCCATCTAAATACATTCATACCTTTTTCCAAAGAAACCGTTGCATTCTTATCTGTTGTACTAGAAAACACAACAGTTCCTCCAGTTTGTGTTGAAACCAATGTCCACGATCCTGTTCCATTAGTAGGCGGATCAGCGCTTAAGCTATAAGTATCGGCGCAAACGGTATTATCAGCCCCGGCAAACGGAACAGAAGGCCTATTACTAGAAATTGTTACCTGATCTGATTTAGAATCACAAGAACTAACTACAGACCATTTTAGTATATTATCACCCGGGGTTAGGTTTACAACCTTCGATGTATTACTATTTACATTAACAAATGAAGTAGTAGCCCCGCCGGTAACAACCGACCAAGTACCGGTTGCAAAAGAAGGTATTAAATTGGCCGCCAAAGTAGCTGACGATTCACAAACATCAGGACGATCAAGACCTGCATCGGCAGTCACTTTTCTATTATGAACAGTTATGCTTTTTTGCGAATCGGCACAATTCCAATTAGAAATTGTCCAAGTTAAAGTGTTGGCACCTGAAGCCAATGATACAGAGCTAGTCCTAAGCGATGGATCAGCAAATGTAGCAGTTGGCGAACTCCAAACACCCACACCCTGCGAAGGATTATT
>JAIFNC010000095.1 GCA_020047935.1 Bacteroidota bacterium | reverse complement strand
ACATAGCCTTCGTCGTAATTTAGCATACCAAATTCGGAACGAATGCTGTATTCGGGGCTGCCCCAACCATCGCCGCGCGGACAACCGTCTTGCGCTACGAAATTTGGCACTACCCTATGAATACGACTTTCAACAAAAAACCCTTCGTTTATAAGCCTAACAAAATTACTTACCGAACCGGGACTTTCATTTACAAACAACTGTATAATTATTATACCTTTATCGGTAGTTATTTCAACTTTTGCTTTACTCGAAATTGATTGAATAAGGGCTTTATCCAACGGATTATTTGCCACGTTTGGCATATTTGCCGGTGTTTCTACACCTTTAAAATAATTTATAGTTTTAAGCAGTTCGTTATAGGTTTCAATATCGCGGGGCAATTTGCAGGCATCTAAGGCGGTTTGCAAAAAGCTAAAATCCTTTGCAAATTAAATGCAACTTTCACATAGTCATTAAATTTGGTTTCAATATCCGTTTGTTGTTGAATTTTGTTCATAAATTTGGTATTGGCACGAATAGCCGCAAACGCATCGGCAGCAGCGGTTTTAATTACAAAGGGCGATGCCGAAATCAGTTCACTTGCAATAAATTCGTAATTTAGCACACATTCGCCCAAAGCCGAAAGCAATGCGGCTTTATAGTAATTTTCGGTTGAAGCGTTATACTCTTCAATAATTTTCTGATTTATTTCACTTGGCGATTCGCTATTTTTCACATAAAATTTAAAGAGCAATGCTTTAACTCGGTAGTTTAACTTGTTTTGTTGAATTACATCCAATGCATTTTCTGCAAATTTTGCCTGTCCTTTAGTTGAAAGCAATTCAGCAGCACGAATACCTACGTTTACATTGGCATGGTTTAGCACATTTAATAAAACACTTTCGGGTTCAAATTCGGTTTGAAATGCAATGGCAGATAATGCATTAACTACAGTGCGGTAGTCGGTTCCGGTGGTTTCAATCAGTTGTTTTAGAAATTTGAAAACTTTTTCCGATTTTGCAAACGAAAGCGACTGAACCAGCGCCATTCGAACGTGTTCATTTTTCTCGTTCTCAATAATTTTAATCAGTCGGTCGGTGTGCTCGGTAAGGTCGGCAGTTCGGTTGCGCGAAAAATAATGCGCTGCAAACAATTTAGCAGCATAGCCACTCTCCGACTCTAACATGGTAAGCATGGAAACAACGGACTGCTTATTCGATGTTCCTTGCAACATATACCGGTAAATACATTTAGCAACGCCTTCGTTGTTGGCAATTTTTACAATATTTTCCGGATTGCTTACAAAGTCTAAGCCTTTAATTGTACCGGATTTTCCCAACGCTTCGAGCAAATAAGTTTGTACAAACTTGTTGGTTTTAGTTTCAATTTGTGCCATTAAAAAGTCTTCCGACGATTTAGCTTTTGTTTGCCCTATGGCATAAGCTGCAGCCGCACAAACGATTGAATCGGTTTCGGTTGAAACCAAGTTATACAACTTTTCGAGCGCTGCCGAATCCTGCACCGAAGCAAAAGCCAACGCCGCCTGCTTTCGGTAAAGTACATTTTCCGAAGCCAAAAACGGCAGCAAATCGTTGGTATTTCGGCTGTCTTGTGCCTTCAGAATTTCGAATAAAACCGTGTCGGCAAACACATTAGCAGCTTGTTCATGGGATGGTTTGCACGATGAAACCAACAGAATTGCAATCCATAATGCCATAAAAACATGAAAGTTAGCGTTACCAACCTTGCGAATTGCATTATAAACTACGGTTGAAAAAAGATTTTTTGTAAGGTAGAATTTTTCCATAAGTGTAAATTTATTTCGATGTAAATTTACACTTTGTTATTATTTCAACAAAAAAAAAGCGGTTTATTTAAACGGGCTATTAATCAGTTTTTTATAAATAAGCAATGCCGTCCAAGCATCGGTAGCGGCATAATCTTTTTGGGCTTCGGTCAGTTTTTCCGAATCCCAGTTGGAAAGTTGTTGTTTTTTCGAAATTTTAAACCCCAATACAATGGCAGTAAGTTTTTGCAAACTGTTGTCGTGAATGTTATATCGTTCGGAAAAACGCTGCAACTCAATAAAACCGTTGGGAATGAAAAAATTAATGCGCTGTAAGGCCTTAATATCGTCGGCAATGGCAACACCAATTTTAATAATACTAGCCGAACTTAACACATGCCTAAGCGATGGCGGAATGCCGGTTCTTTTTATTTTGAATAAAAAAACCTTGTGCTCGGTGGCAATTTGTACCAAGCCTACCGAATTTTTTTGCCCTTTGGCAAAGCTTGGTTTAGTTTCGGTATCAAAACCCAAGTGGCTGTATTTCAACAATTCCTGTGCAGCTCTTTCGGCATCATCGGGGTCGTTAAGCACAACAATTTCTCCTTCGAATTTTGCAATCGGAAGTCGGTTAAGTTCTTCTTTTGTAATTTGTTCTGCAAACATAACTAAAATTCAAAATCGTCATCATCTTCAAACCCCAAATTCTCTTTATATTGGTCGAACATTCGGTTGCTGCTCTTTTTGGTTTTGCTTTTTGCTCCGGTTTCCGGTGCTTCGTTGTCCAAATCGTCGCCGCTATATAAAATAGCGTGCAACATATTAAGCACCGAAAGTAACCTATTTCCCCAAAACTGTTCGAAATTCGTTTTACACACCCACAATGCTTCCGACATTACTTCGTTAATGCCTTGTCGGTAGCTCATTACAAAATCTTTAAGGTCTTGGTAAATGTCGGCATACGCTTCGGCAATACTCACATTTTCGGCCTCTGAAACGGTTCGCATTTCGGGCGAAATCATGAATACAAACTGCTCATGTGTGCTAAGTCTAGCAGCCACTGCATCGCGAACGGCTTCGTAATGAAACTCTTGTACAAATTTTTCGAGCAATTCGTCCGATTCGGTAAAAACTTCGGGCAAAACGGCCGCTTTAGCATATAGCAAAGCGAGCAGTTTTTGCGATTTCGAAATAAAATCGCGTTTCGAAAAAGAAGCTGCATGTTCTACAAAACTGCAATATTCATTGGCAACGGTGGTAAACTCCAATACCGTTGCCGAATACACCAAATTATCGTTCAAATCAGTCATGTTTTGTACTTAAAGTTTCGACAAAAGTAAAAATTATTTGCTTTTACATTCTATTCTTTTACAAAACTTGCACTGAAAATTTTTTGTTGAAGATTAATCAAATTTACCGCCCTGCCAAAAACCAGATAAATACCATGCGGTAAATGTATTATGCTTATAGCTGAAAGTTTGGACAAATCGGTTTGCGTGTATATTTCAATCACATTGCCCTTTAAATCGCAAATATACAACGAATTAACAATATAATTATCCTGAATTTCGAATTCAAAATAGTCTTTTGCCGGATTTGGCATTAATTTAATACTCACCGATTTGGCATCGGCACCAAATTCCGAATTATTTATATACCCCGGCGTTGCGAGTTTAAGAAAGGTAAAATCGCCCGTTCCGTCGGGGTTTCTGCCAAAAGCTTGGTCGGTTTGTAAGCTCGGGTAACTAACTTGGTCGATAACAGAAAAACTACCGTTAATAAATTGGCTTAAAATAACTTGCTCGCCCAAGGTATTTAAATTGAAATTGGTATGCATTTCGCCTTGTTCCGGACTTTTATCGGCCCAAAAAAGCAAAAACTTCCCCGATTCAATGGTTTTCTTCGGAAGTTTCCACTTGCCTAAATTTTCGGGCTTGTCAGATAAATAAAGGTTTTCGGTTTCAAATTTTTCGCCCGAAATATTCATAATTTCAATATAATCGTCGTATTCGCCTTTTTCGTCGGCAATTAAATTCGAATTAGCCGACACAATTTCGTTAATTCGCAAAGGCACAATTTTAGCCTTTTCGCCATATATTAAAAAATTTCCGACCGAAGGCTCTCGCGAGGTTTTGCCGGTTGGGTCGGTGGCTGTAAAAAAGTATTCGAGCACCTTGGTATCTTTCAAGTCGGGTATTTCTACTTCAAAAGCCATTTTATATTGAAAATACGGATTAATTACCTTTTTCGTTTGCAATTCAACTACCGTAAATTCGGTTTCGTAATTGTGTTTGTAATTGAAAAATAGTTTTGTATCGGTTGATTCATCATCAATTTCAATATAAATTATGTTTTTGCCGGCAGAATACGGATTTACAACACAAAAAATTGGCGCCACATTTACTTGCTTAAGTTGCAGCAATGCCGAATTTCTGCGCGCTGCGAAATAATCGGTTAAGCCGGTTTTAACGTGTCCGCCAACCGATTGAGTAAACGATTTTACATAAGTCTCAGCATTCCAACCATAATCAAGGGTTCGGTACACATCGGCAAGCGCAGCTTTTTCGGTAAGTGCTTTTAGTTTATAGGTTCTATTGCTCAGGGTATCGAAATTAGCTACCGAATTAAGCAATTGTTTCATATAAAAGCTATAACGCTCGTTGTAAATCTGGTTTTGCAGTAATCGTTTAGTAAGTGCCCGCTCCTCGCCCGAATTTGCCCACGAATAAATGTTACGGGTAGTCCAATCCTTTCCAAACCAGTCTATTCCAAAGGTATTATCTACATCGTACGGAATAAATTCGAATTTTCCGGTGGCTGTATTTTTATATAAATAGAAATTATTTTTGTTATACGAATATCCGTCCCAATGCCCAATAAAAGCCTCAACCGCCAAATATTTTAAATAATTGTTTACATTGAAAACCGGTTCGAGTTTTTCGGGAAAATCGCTTACACTTTCCTTATTAATAATTCGAATAAAGGCTGCCAAATCGGAATAATCGTCGGTTAGCTCGTTGGTTTTAAGTTCATAAACTCGCCAGCTACCCGACACCTGTTTATATCCGTTCGGGTCGTCGGTTCGGTATTTTAAATCGGCAGGATAAAGGCATTTGTACAAATTACCCGATTTATTACCAAATCGCGCATCAACAAATTCTTCGTCAACATGTTCAATATTGGCATATAAGCCATAATACACATCGTTCATATACAATTCGGTAAACCCCGCGCGCGAAGCCGGAACTCCAAAATTATTAAACATACTCCAAGCCAATGCAGCGCGAATTATGGTAGGGTCGTTGTGTTCGCCGTTTAAGTTAATTTTTTCGACCCCTTCAAATTCTCGATTTTTCTGATACGAATTTAGCGAAATTTTAAACGATTTTTTTTGCGAAACACGCGAAGTGTTTCCGCGCAACCTAAAGCCAATACTATCGAAGGTAAAATAGCCCTTTGAATTAATAAAAGTTGCATTTGCCATAAACTCACGCTCTTCAGCCGCGCCTACGTTATTGAGCACGGCATTAAGCGAATCGGTTTTTATTGAAATAAAAACTTTGGTAACTTCGGCATTCGAAAAAAGTAAATTTGCAGGTGGTAAAACCGGTTGCGCAAATAAGCTTACAGCCCAAAAAGCGCAGATAATTGTAAAACGTATGTTGTTCATTTCTCTTAATATTCGGGTGCTAAAAGTAGGAATTATTTAGCAATAC
Source organism: Bacteroidota bacterium (assembly GCA_020047935.1). Lineage (GTDB taxonomy): Bacteria > Bacteroidota > Bacteroidia > Bacteroidales > JAIFNC01 > JAIFNC01. Next base: position 14,518 of record JAIFNC010000095.1, on the reverse strand, counting down.
TATTCAAAAAAAATAAAAAGCATACGAATGTTTGCTTGCAACCACCGGACGACGTAAAAATTTTCAGCAAAATAATTAAAAAACATAGCAATATATAGCCGTAAAACCATAAGCATGATTTACTTTTGTTGTTTGAACCAATTTTTGAGTTTTATGCAAGCGAACGAAGTATTTCAACTGTTTACCGGTATAGGCGCCACACGAATAGAACCGCTAAACCACAGCGGATTGCCCAAGTTGTTTTATGTTGAAAGTACGAAAGGTAATTTTGTGCTTCAGGAAAACAAACTATCGGAATATACTGAAATTGAAACGTTAAGCTCGCAAATGATTCGTATATCGAGGTTACTTAAAGCGGTTTATCTGGAAACCGGCTCCGATTATCCGCAATTTGTTTTCAACCCAAATAATGCATATTTTATAAACGATAAAAACCAGTTGGGTTGGCATTTAAGCGAGTGTATTTCGGGCAGTTTGCTAAATGCCAAAGTGGCAAATTCGCAATTGGCATTCGAATTAGGTAAGGCATTGGGTAAGTTTCATAAATTGGGTGCTGCTTCGGGTGCCGAAAACTATTGTACGCAACCGGCTAACTTTGAAAAACTTAGCAAAGCAATTGAGAAACTGCAAAAAAAAACAACTTCGGAAGCTAACCCCTTTATTGAATATGCCAATTCGAAATTACCCCTAATTCAAGCTTTTGAAGATTCGATTCGATTGGGTGAAATTCCGGCCCGATTTAGCCACAATAATATCGCGCTGCATCATTTCAGACTAAATTCAAAGGCTAACGAACTTGTGCTAACCGGCTTATGCGCTGCCAATAAAAGCTCTTGTTTATTCGATTTTGGCAACTTAAGTATAGCAATTCAAGGCTTTAGCGGAGGGTTGAATTCGTTTTTCGACCTGCAAAAGTTCGAACAAATGCTTGGCGGCTATTTTTCCGAAACGCTTGCATTTTTAAGCATCGACGAAACGAGCAATTTAGGTGCAAGCACTGAATTTGCCTTGGTAAAAGAGCTTATAAATGCGGTAAACAATGAGTTTTATTCCGAAACGAAAAGCAATACAATAAATGAAAAAAACGGTGCAAAATTAAGCAACGAACTGTATGCATTATGCTCGGATTTTGATAAAAAACGCGAGGAAATAGAAGACTTAATTGAAAAGCTTACCCTTGCCCATTTGCGAAAACAAGTGCTAAACTTAAAAAGTTTATTGTAATTCAGCATTTTTTTTTGTTTTGGTTGATTTGTTTGAATAATTTTAAGTATTTTTGATAATTGTAAAACCAATGCTTACAACACCCGGTTGCATTGATTAATTTAAAGTAAGTTTTTGATACATAGAAATATAAAAAACAAGAATATGGTATTCAGATTAAAAGTTTTTATCCTTCTTTCGGCTCTGTTTATTGGGCTGAACGCAAATGCACAAGTAGAAACACGTCATAAGGCAATTAAAGACATGCTTACCGAGTTAAAAGTACGCTGCGAAAAAAACTCGGAATTAAAAGCCTATTTTGAAGCATACAAAGCGGCTTTGGAACAAAAAAATTACACCTTGGCGCTTGACCAAATTGATAAAGCAATTCTTAAAGCACCCGATCTTACGGTTTTATACGAATTGCGCGGAAGTGTAAAATCGATTGTTGGCGATTTTTCGGGCGCCATGTCCGATTACGATTATGTAATAGCCAAAGCTCCAAATTATGTAACCTACTACAACCGCGGAACCACCAAAACCGACAACGGCGACCTTAAAGGTGCCCTTGCCGATTACGACAAATCGGTTACCTTAGAGCCCAATTACCCGCGGCTTTATAACAACCGTGCAAGCGTAAAACTTGCCCTAAACGACAAAGCCGGCGCCGATGCCGATTATAAAAAAGCATTAAGTTTATCGCCTGAAAATAAAGCAATTAAAGACAATATAAGCATTGCCAACAATACTTCGGGCGGTACCATTATTCAAACCGGTATAAAAAAGGATGAAGTTGTGCAAATTTCCGATACCGATGCGTTAAATGAAAAAATGGCGCTGTACGATGCCTTTCTTAAACTACACCCCAATACTACCGAGGTTTATTTTTATAGAGCTGAGGTTAGGAAAGAATTAGGCAATACGAAAGGTGCAATTTCCGATTATTCGGTGGTTATAAGCTACCGACCCAATAATTCTGAAGCCTTTATGCTGCGTGCCGACCTAAATTACGAGTTAGGAAATTACACCAGCGCTATTGACGATTATTCGACGGTAATAAGAGTTAGACCAACCAATGCAATAGCCTATAATTCAAGAGGTTTAACCTATTATACCTTAAAAAATAATGTTTCGGCAAAAGAAGATTTTAATAAAGCAATTGAAATAGACCCCGAATTTTCAGAAGCCTATATAAACCGTGCAAAAATTGCAGAAACAAACGAAGACTTTGAAGAAGCATTGAAAGATTACGAAAAAGCATTGGAATTAAACAAAAAAAATCAGGTACTTACCACCAAAGTAACCGAATTAAAACAGCGAATTGCTAAACGACGCGAAGAAGTAAACTTTTACACCCAATACTTAACCTACAAACCAACCGAGGCAAAACCCTATTTCGACCGCGGTATGGCTTACAAACAACTGCGCGAATACAGTTCGGCACTTATGGATTTTAATACAGCCATAAAGCTTGATACTACACTAACGGCAGCCTACTTGGCAAGGTCGGATGTAAAAGAATATATGAAAGATACGGATGGTATGATTGCCGATTTGCTGATTTATTTGCGCAAAAACCCGAACGACGCAAACGCTATTTTGAAAATTGCCAAAGCTTACGATAAAAATGAAAATACGCAAGCTGCTATTGCACAATATACTAAGCTTATAACTATTAAAGCCACCGAGGCAAATTATTATTTATTGCGTGCAGCTGCTTATGATAAAAGTAAGAATTATACGGCAGCTATAACCGATTATACCAAATACATTTCGATGCGCCCCGATGAAGTTGAAGCCCAAATTAATTTGGCAGTTGCAAAACGCAAAAATAAAGATTATGCAGGTGCTGTAGCTACGCTAAACAGCTTGCTTGGTGCAAACGCAAACAATGCCGAAGCTTATTACGAGCGTGCCAGAATTAATGCAGGCTACCTTTCGAAACGCGAAGCTGCTTGCGAAGATTACAAAAAAGCAATGGATTTAGGACATGCAGCAGCAAAAGTAATGTACGAAGACGAATGTAAGTAATGGTTAATTATTAATTGTTAATTTTTAATTACTTTATATCAAGATTACCAATCAATTACAAGCTATAATCTATTTTATTTTTTCATCATTACTAATTAAGATAAGATTAAGCAAAAAGATGCTCAACGTATGGAAATTTAAAATTTAATCTATTATAATTTATTGAATTTCAGACCCGACTGGTTTTTAAAATCAGTCGGGTTTAGTTTTTTTAACTCAAAAATTCGTTACGTTTCTTTTTAAGCGCTATAATTGCTATTTCGAAAAACGCATCCATTTGTTTAAGGTATTGAGCAGTACGGCTGAAATTGCCCTGTTTTAGTTCCTGTTCCCAAGCTTCAATAAAGGTATCGATATAGTGTAAACCCAGCACCCGAATTGCCCCTTTTAGCTTATGCAATACTTCGGACAACTGACCGGATTGCAGATTTTTGGCACTGCTGTGTAAATTGCTAAGCCATTTGTTGTTTTCGAGCAAAAAATAGTCAATTAACTCAATAGCCGTTTCATTGCTTACTTGAGCTACTCCATCTAAGTACGAAAAATCGATTTTATGCTCCATGGTATAAAAAATTAATTACACAATTACGTTTTTTTTATGTACTGCAGAATTTTATTCACCAAAATTTCCGGTTTAAACGGTTTCGAAACAAAATCAGTCATTCCGGCTTCGTAGCATTTATCAATTTCGCCTTTGGTAGCTGCAGCGGTTAACGCTATAATAGGTATACTTTTATATGGTTCGCCAAAAGTAGCACGAATAAATTGCGCAGCCGTATAGCCATCCATTTCGGGCATATGCAAATCCATGAGTACAATATCGAAAAAATTAGGCTTTTCGGTTAATAAGTTAATAGCCAATTTCCCGTTTTTTGCCTCAAACACTTCAAAATCATCCTTTTTCAAAATTGTACTTGCAAAAAACAAATTCATTTCATTGTCTTCAACCAACAATACTTTTACATTCTTTCCAACACTCATGTTTACTTTTTTTTCCTCCATTACTTCAGGTACATAATTAGCCGGCACTTTTTTAAAGTTCAAACTGAAATAAAAAGTACTGCCTTCATTTACCCGACTTCGAACTTGCAGCATTCCGCCTTGCAATTTAACCAATTGTTTCGAAATGGTAAGCCCTAAGCCTGTACCACCATACTTTCTGGTGGTGTCGGCAGAAGCTTGGCTAAAACTTTCAAAAATTTCATTTAGTTTATCCTCCGGTATCCCTATTCCGGTATCTACAACTTCAAATAAAAGCGAAATAAAACTTCGGCTTTCTTTTTCAATACTCACTTTAAAACGAACAAAGCCCGAATTGGTGAATTTTACCGCATTGCCGCCCAAGTTAAGCAAAATCTGATTTAATCGTACTCTATCGCCAATAACATGCTGCGGCAGTTTAGGGTCTGTCAACAGCATAATTTCCAAATTGCTGTTGTATGCACTAAAATTAAGCGAGCCCACTAAATCTTTTAATAATTCACGTAAATCGAAAGGTACCTGTTCAATTTCAATTTTTCCGGCTTCAATTTTCGAGAAATCCAAAATATCGTTAATAATAACCAATAAATTATCGGCGCCTGTTCGTATACTTCGCACATAAGCCGCTTGTTCCGCGCTAAGTTTGGTATCTGTTATCAGGTTCGACATACCAATAATGGCATTCATTGGGGTTCGTATTTCGTGGCTCATATTGGCCAAAAACTGTTCTTTAATTTTAAGCGAGTTTTCGGCGTGTTCTTTTGCTGCAACCAATTCGGAATTTTGTTTTTCAATTTGTTCCAACATGTTATTAAAACCCGAGCCTAAAACACCAATTTCATCGGTTGCATAAGTTTTAATACGCACCGTATAGTCGTTTTTGCCGGCAACAAATTTCATAATTGAGGCAAGCTTTAAAATAGGTGCGGTTATAATTCGCTGAAAATAAATAGTTAGCAATGCCATTAAAAACATAGCCGAAAGTGTAAGGAACACCAAAAATCGGGTAAATTTTTTGGTTCTTTCGGAATATTCACTTAAATCGGAAACCAAATAAACAGTACTAACCCTGTTTCCGCTTTCGTATATATTCCTAACCACCGACAGCGAATTCCCGTTGAAAAAAGCAGTATCGGCAGTCAATTTTTCGGGTACTTTCGGAAAAACAAAATTGGTGTCGTTGAAATAGGTTATAAAAGTTTTGCCATTCGCCTTAAATATAGTTGCCTTTCGAATAGAACTTTTTACACTCAAATTTATCAAATATTCTTTGGCAGTTGCCGGATCGTCATACAATACGGCTGCCGTGGAGGCATTACCAACCATTTTAGCCATTACCGAAACGGTTTCGATGGTTTTAATTCGGTATTCGTTGCGGTCGTATACAAAAAACAATGCGATTGCAATAAATAGGGTAAAAAAACTGATAAATAAAGTTATAAAAACAACTTTTGTACGAATTGAATAGTTCCGGAAAACAAATATGTTGTGTGTCATGTTATACAAACTCTAATTTTTAATATTTAATTTGCCTGTATCGGTAACGGTTAATTTAGCAAGTGTCAATAATTTAGAACTAATTTTCAGTCCGGCTTTAAGGGCGGCCGGATTATTAATTTCAAATCTTTTTTCGGAGCCTTTCGGCGAAAAATTAATTATACCCCCCATTTCGCAAAAGTTATCGATGTTGTCGCCTACGGTTAGTATATCTTTATTTTCAAGCTGTTTGAGCAATTTTTCCAACTCATCTTGCTTTATATTCGAAACAAAAATAAGTTGAAATTGCGCTAAATCGTCGGACAAACTTACTTTATGTACCGATTTATTTATATTGGCTAAATTAATTTCTTTAGCAATTTTTTCTAACAAAACAACAAAATCATCGTTTCCAATTACACCAATTTGCAAGGTATTGTCCGGAGTTGGCCAAGTTACATACCGGTAAAAATTAAGCAGGTACGCTCCCTTCGATTCGTATTCGGTAATATTTTGGGCTTGCACCATACTGCCTGCCAGCAATATTGAAATACAAAGCCATTTTTGTACCGAATGCATATATTTTAGTACTATATTATTCACAATTTCAGGCTATTTAAATTATAATACAAAATATATAAATACATCCGAACGCTTGTTTTTTTCCATCTCATCTTCCGATTCCGAACCTTTTTTAGCTTCGCCATGCCCAAAAATTTTTATTCTTTTTGGTAATACTCCATTTTTAAGCATAAATCGTTCAACGCTTGCCGAACGGTCTTGCGACAAGAGCTTATTCATTTTTTCATCGCCCAACGAATTGCTGTAACTGTGAATTTCGATTTCAGTTTTCGGATTCAAAACCAGAAACTTAGCTATTACCTCCAACGGTTCTTCCGCTTCGGGCTGAATAACCGAACTGTTGGTTTTATAAAAAATACTTATTTGCTTAACCAACGTGCGTTCCTTACTTATATTTGGATCAATTATCCTATTGTTGTTTACTTTCGAATGGTCTAATTCTTTATTGTCGGTTGCCCTAATGAGTGTGTTTTTTGTATTTATTTTATTATCGGTTTCTTCCACAAAAGCGTTTATCGGTGGTGCGGTATAAATAGTTACATTGCCGGTTTTTACGGGGTACAAGTAGGTTTCTTCCTTGCTCTTGTTATAATAATGTTTTTGCGTATATTTCTGATTGTATTCCGTTTTTTCGTCGAGCAATTTAAGAACGGTAGAATCGCCTTTTTCAATTGCATCGCCAATAAGGTCGAACAGTTTACTATATTTTGAGCCATTTATGGTATCTTCCGCCGCTTCCGGATTTTCCGAAACACCTAAATTTTTAAGCTGCACCGGTCTTCTACCAACCGTATTAATTGAATCGATAATACTAATCAGTTCGTTTCGTAAGCCAAGTTGCTGCATGGTATTATCCGATGAATTTTGATCTTTATATATATCGTAAAAAGTATTTACTACCGTAATTTCTTCGCCCACCGGTTCGCCCATAAGTGCAAGCGGATTTATTCTAATTTCCTGAAACAACTCATAAAAATAAGTCTGTCGGGGTACAAATATAGTAATCAATTGCGGTAAATACTCAGCGGTTTCAATAATAATATCGTAATATTTTTCAGGCTCAAAAAATGCGAAGTATTTTCCCGACACCGGATCGGGATTTCGCGAAAAAGTAATCGGCTTATTGGTGGACTTATCGATTATTTTAATTTTTGCGTTCAATTTTTTTGTGCTGTTAGTGGCAATAAGCGTTCCGTTAAGAAAAGTGAGCGGAATATTTTTGCTCAAATCAACCGAAAACAAATCGAACCTGTTGTATTCATTAAACTGTGAAACAGGAAAATAGAGCAACGAATTTTCGCTTATTGCAAATTCGCTGTTATCGAGTGGTGTATTTATCGGGAACCCAACGTTTCGAATCGTAGCATTGGCAGAATTTAAACCGGATACCGAAAAAATATCGTACCCTCCCATCGTATTATGTCCTTCAGAAGCAAAATAAAGCAATTTGGTTACCGCCTGAAACCGTGGAGTAATTTCATTGAAACGTGTATTTACAGTATTTCCCAAATTTTTGCTGTTCCCCCACTCGCCGTTTGGCAGCAGTTCGGCTTTATATATATCAAAACCTCCTTCGCCATCGGGTTTATTGCTGGTATAAAACATATTTTTCGAATCTTGAAAGCTCACATGCTTTTCGTTGAACCGGGTATTTATTTGGTTACCCAGCGGAATTAAAACTTTACAACGGGCTTTAACAATTCGGCACGAATACAAATCGTAATTGCCTCCTGAAAGCATGCTGAAATACACCGTTTCGCCATCGACGGAAATACCTGCCAGTTCGGGTTGCAATTTTTTGTCGGGCAGTGGTATTCGAATATTTTGCGGTTCGCTCCAAACACCAAATTCTTTGTAACTAACCATCAATTCGCGCTCGTAGAGTTTGTTTTTTTCAATTTTTGTCGATTCGGGAAGTTTTATCCGCTCAAAATACAACAGCGAGTCGTTTTCTGAAATTATTGGATTTATTTCAGAATACTTTGTATTTATTCTTTCGTTTAACTTCGACACCTCAATATCCAGCGTATCTTTAACCAATTGATTGGCAAAATTACAAATTTCCACCCCTCGTTTCACTTGGTTGTGCATATCGTCATCGACATTCGAAAGTTCAAGGTACCTGTTAAAATAATACATTGCTTCATCGAATTTATAGAGCTTAATATACAAATACCCAAGGTCGGCATACAAGCTTTTAATCGATTTGGCAAAACCGGTTTTAAGTACAAATTCCATATAACTTGCCGCCTTTTCGTTTTCATTCTTAAGTTCTAAATAACAAACGCTTATGAGGTATTTAACATAAACTTTTTCTAACGAAACCGTATCGTTATGGTACTTTCCGGAATCGAAATTATTTTTTCCGGTAAGAAATTTATTTAACGGAACGGTATCTAAATTATGCAAAATACCCAGTGCCTTCTCAAAATTTCTAGATTCGATATAATCTAATGCGCTAAAAAATAGTCGCTCTTGTTGCTTTGAATTTTGTGCTGCCGAGGTTGAAACTATAAAAAATATAATTCCTAAAATAACTATACATTTTAAATAGTTGCTAAAATATTTAGAAGCCATTTTGCTTAATTTTTTCGTTAAAAATAAAGTTCTAAATTACTGCAAATTTATTTCACTTGCAATTTTAATAAGGTATAAAAAGAATATTCAGACACGGTAAATATTTGCAAAAAACAACCTTATATAACTTATTATAAATTGATTATATGTTATTTTTCAATTAAATAATTACGTCTATTGAAATGATGTTCGTCAAAAAAAACTTTAGTTCGGTGTAAATTATCAGGTTGTTTACCTATACATAAAATACTTATTTACAAATAGTTACTAAAAGAAATTATTTTTTTTTCTTCAACAAAACACATGGTTTCATTTATTTTTATTAATTTTACTTCGAATTACTTAGGTTGCGAACCCGGGTATAGTTTAATTTAATAATACATGTTTAATCAAACGAATTAAATAAAATACGATGAGAAAAACTTTATTAATCGTGTTATTGCCTCTACTTTCGGTATACACGAGCTTTAGCCAGAAAGATACCATTCAAACATTGGTTGTGGCTGCTAATCAGGAAGCAGAAGTTGCTTATAATAACGGTATTGAAAATTTTGGAAATAAGAACTTTGCAAAAGCCATTGCTTTTTTTGATGAAGCCATTAAAATAAAGCCCGATTTTTCGAAAGCTTATTATAACCGAGGTGCCGTTAGACTCGAACTGCTTGAATATAAAGCAGCTATTACCGATTTTGATTTGGCAATTACACACGATTCCAATATGGCGGCAGCTTTTTTTAGCCGTGGTTTTGCCAAAATGCAACTGAGTAACTATGCGGATGCTACGGACGACTACGGAAAAGCCATTGCAGCAGGCGACCAAACCGCAAAAGTTCAATACTACTTGGGCGTATCGCTTTTTCAACTTAAAGAATACGACAAATCGGAAAAAGCATTTGGAAAAGCCATAAAAATTGACCCTTCGTATGCATACGCGTATAACGATAGAGCAGCAGCATTGCGCCTTTTAGAAAACTATAACGATGCAATTGTTGAATATACGTATGCAATAAAAGAAAACCCGGACTTTGCACTTGCATACAATAACCGAGGCTCGGCGAAACGCAAATTAAAAGATTTTGAAGGCGCAATTGCCGATTACTCGAAAGCCATTGAAATTAAGCCCGACTTTTATATTGCATACAACAACCGAGGTAGCGCTTATTTCGAATTAAAAAAATACAACGAAGCAATTTCCGATTTTAAAAAAGCACTAGAGCTAAACCCCGACTATTTGTTTGCCATAAATAACCACGGTGCAACGTTGCTTAAACTTGAACGCTATGCCGAAGCTGCAACAGTTCTTAGCCGTGCTATTGAAAAAGACCCCGGCTATGGTTTTGCCTATTTTAACCGCGGTTCGGCATACGAAATGATTAAAGAATTTGATAAAGCCTGTGCCGATTGGAATACAGCCATTGGTTTGGGTATTGATACAGCAAAACCATATGTTAAAGATTGTAATTAAAAAAAGAATTCCAACCCTTATAATGAAGAAGTACCTATTTATTGCAATACTCGTTATTAGTGTAACCCAATACTCGGTTGCACAACAAAATATTGCTATTTCGAAAAAGGAATTTAAAACAGTAAACGAAGGTTTTGCCAAAGCTTACCGAGCTATTACGGAAGCCGACGATTATTTTGCCGATAAAACAAAAGGCAGCTATTTAACTGCATTGGAATACTATTTAATTGCCAATAAATACAATGCTGAAAATGCGGAACTGAATTATAAAATTGGCGCATGTTACTTGCATTCAATAAGTAAAGAAAAAGCAGTGTTGTTTTTCGAAAAAGCCTACACGCTTAAAAAGAACGTAGCACCCGATATACTATACTTATTAGCTCGCAGTTTGCACTTAAATTATAAATTTACCGAAGCTGCAACCAACTACGAAAAACATTTGCAATCGCTCGATCCAATGGAATATAAACTTCAACAAAAAGATATTGAAAAGAAAATAGCAGAATGTAATAACGGTATTAAAATGGTAGCTAAACCTAAGCGTATATTTATTGACAATATGGGTCCGTCAATAAATTCGAACTACGCCGAGCATACTCCGGTAATTAATGCCGATGCCTCGGTTATTTATTTTACTTCCAGACGCGAAAACACTACCGGCGGAATGATTGACCCGTACGACTCAGATTTTTATGAAGATATATACGTAAGCACACGCGAAGGTAAAAAGTGGATGCCTGCCAAAAACATGGGCAAACCGGTAAACACCAAAGACCACGATGCAACGGTAGGCTTATCGAACAGCGGAAACAATTTGTTTATATACCAAAACGGCGATTTGTTTGAGTCTGCGCTTATCGGAAATGTTTGGAGCGACCCGGCACCTTTTCCTAAAGTAATCAATTCGTCGTATATGGAATCGAGCGCATCGCCCTCATATAATTTTCGCGAAATATACTTTGTAAGTAGCCGAACCGATAATTCGTACGGCGGAAAAGATATTTTTAAAACTACCCGAAGTTCAGCCGAAAGTAACCGTTGGTCGGATGCGATAAACCTTGGTAATACCATAAATACCAATTACGACGAAGAAGGAGCATTTATTCACCCAGATGGTAAAACGCTGTATTTTAGCTCTAAAGGCCACAATTCAATGGGTGGGTACGACATTTTTACAACCACTTTACAACAAAATGGCACATGGAGCACACCCGAAAACTTGGGTTACCCGGTAAATACACCCGACGACGATGTTTTTTTTGTGGTTGAAGCAAGCGGAAAATATGGCTTTTATTCCTCAGTGCGTTCCGATGGCTACGGCGAAACCGATATATACCGAATTACGTTTTTAGGCGAAGAAAAACCGGTTGTTTTAAGTACCGAAGACAATTTGATTGCATCTATAGCTCAGCCGGTTAAAGAAATTGTGCTCGAAGAACAAATTGGCATTAAAACCATTCGCTTAACCATTGTAAAAGGCAAAATATCGGATTACATAACCAAAAAAGCAGTTGGCGCAAAAATTCGAATTACCGACTTAGAAAAAAATGAAGTGGTTTTTGAAAGTGAATCGAACAGCGAAACCGGCACCTACTTATTGGCATTGCCATCGGGGAAAAATTACAGTTTTACGGTAACAAATGAAAATTATTTGTTCTTCTCCGAAAACTTCAACATCCCGCCTGCCGCCGGATACCTCGAACGCGAACTGCAAATAAGTCTGCTAAGTGCTACTCCGGGTGCAGTTATTGTGCTTAAAAACATATTTTTTGAAGTTGCCAAAGATGCCATTAATGAAGAATCGTATCCGGAACTTGACAGGCTGCACGACATTTTACTAAAATACCCCGGCATGAAAATAGAAATTTCAGGGCATACCGACAAAACGGGCGATGCAGCATTTAATTTGCAACTTTCGGAAGCACGTGCCAAAAAAGTAGCCGAATATATGATTGGCAAAGGCATTCCGGCAGCTCGTGTAATTTTTGCAGGCTACGGTTCAGGCAAACCTATAGCCGACAATAACACCGAAACCGGCCGACAAGCCAACCGAAGGGTTGAATTTAAGGTAATTGAAAACATAAATCGTTAATTATAAAAACAATATAAAGCATTTGCCATGAAAAAAACAACTATATTATTCTTTGTTTTTTGTACGTTTCTTCAACTTACAACGGCACAAGAATTTGTTAAAATAGAAAAAAAAGAATTCGAAAAGGGCGGTGCCGATGCCAAAATGGCTTGGGATGCCGTTAAAGAAGGCGATGACAATTTTGAAAAAGGGCGAGTTTATTACCCTGCCGCCTTAAATGCTTATGTAAAGGCGTATAAATATAACCCCAACAATCCTGAACTTAACTACAAACTGGGTATTGTGTATCTGTTTTCGCCCGAAAAAGATAAATCGTTGGAATTGCTTAAAAAGGTATTCGATGCAAAACCAACCTTGGCGCCCGACATCAAATTTTTTCTGGCTCGCTCCTATCACCTAAACCTCGATTTCGAAAATGCGAAAAAAATGTATCGGTCGTTTATGAGCGATTTAACGCCAAAAGAATACGAAAAGCAACGCCCGGGTTTAGAAAAATTTATGCAAGAATGCGACTACGGAACCGAATTGGTTAAAAACAAAGAACGCGTATTTTTAGACAACCTGGGACCGAATGTAAACTCAGGACAGCCCGATTATAGCCCGCTTATTTCGGCTGACCAGGCGGTACTTATTTTTACTTCGCGCCGCGAAGAAACCACCGGCGGACTTATAAACCCGCTCGATAATATGTATTTTGAAGATATTTATATTTCGCGACGAGCCGGCAAAGAATGGACAAAAGCCGAAAATATGGGTAAAATGCTAAATACCAAAAACAACGATGCTGCAGTGGGTCTTTCGCCGGACGGTACAAAATTGTTCATTTTTAATGGTGCAGAAGCAGGCGGCGATTTATATTTTAGCGAACTGAAAGGCAATATATGGTCTGAGCCCGAAAAATTACGCAAAACAATAAACACCGAATTTCACGAATCATCGGCTTCCATATCGTTCGATGGTAAAAGTTTATTCTTTGTTTCGGACAGAACCGGAAACTCATTTGGCGGACATGATATATACGTATCGAAACACGACGAAAAGAGCCGTTGGGACGAACCCATCAATTTAGGCAGCAATATTAACACACCTTACGACGAAGAAGGCGTATTCGTTCATCCGGACAACCGAACCTTATACTTTAGTTCGAAAGGACACAACTCCATGGGCGGTTACGATATTTTTAAATCGACTCGCGACAAAACCGGAAAATGGGGCAAACCCGTAAACTTGGGCTACCCGATTAACACTCCCGACGATGAAGTATTCTTTTCGATGGCTGCCAACGGAAAACATGCCTATTTTTCAACCTCAAGAGCCGGCGGTTACGGAAGTCGCGATGTGTACCGAATTACTTTTTTAGGTCCGGAAAAACCGACATTGCTCAGCAACGAAGATAATTTAATTGCCTCGGTTGCCGAGCCTATAAAAGAAACACCGGTTATTGAAGAACAAATTATATTGGAAACCATTCGTTTGACTTTGGTAAAAGGCATTGTAACCGACGCCATAACCAACAAGCCACTCGAAGCCGATATTGAAATTGTTGATTTACAAACTAATACCATGCTTTCGCAACTTAAAGCTAACTCAGAAACCGGTTCATTTGTTGCTCCGTTGCCCTCCGGAAAAAACTATGCACTCACTGTTAAAATGGGCGATGGCTATTTGTTCCATTCCGAAAACTTTAATATTGCCGAAACAACCGATTATGCAGAGGTTTCGAAAACCATTAAATTACAGCCGGTTAATATTGGCGCTTCCATTGTACTTAACAATGTGTTTTTTGCCAGCGGCAAATCAGATTTAAACCCCGAATCGTATAGCGAATTAGACCGATTTATTCCTATTCTGCAAAGCAATCCGGCTATGGTTATTGAGATTTCGGGGCACACGGACAATGTAGGCTCTGAGGTTTCGAACAAAAAACTGTCGGAAGACCGAGCTAAGGCGGTAGTAGCCTATTTAGTTAGTAAAGGTGTTGGTGCTGCACAACTTAAAGCTGTAGGCTACGGTTTTGCACAACCAAAAGCCGACAATAAAACCGAAGAAGGCAGAAAACTTAACCGACGAGTTGAAGCTAAGATTTTGAAAAAAGCATAAACATAAGTTAA
>JAIFNC010000061.1 GCA_020047935.1 Bacteroidota bacterium | reverse complement strand
GAAACTGGATACAAGGTTTGCTGCAAGGTATTTTGCTGATGATGATTTTGTATAGTTTTTTTGTGTTTGTACAAAGTCGCGATTATACCTATTTGTATTATGCGTTGTATATTTTTGCTGTGGCACTTAACTTTTTTACCGAAAAAGGCTTATTGCGCGAGTTGGTACTCGAAAATTCGGAATGGCTCGAACCCTACTTTTTTGCATTTTCTGCCAGTTTGTCGTTTGCGTTTTATGTTACCTTTATTCGGTATTTTATTAATTCTAAAGAATATTATCCGAAATGGGACATAGCCCATAAGTCGGTAATTAGCATTAAAATGCTCGTTTTTTTCGGACAGTGTATTTTTCTGTACAATACGTTCAATGTTTCAAGTATTATAACTTTTAACAATACCTTCAATTTAATTGAGTTGGTGTACGGTATATTGTTTATGATTACCGTGTACAAACAACACGACCGATTGGCTTTTTATTTTATTTCCGGAACGGTTGTGCTTATTGCAGGCACACTTATTTCGTTGGTTTTGTTGCTAACCGGCACCGATGTAGGTTTCGACCCCAAATATTTTATGAATGCCGGAGCGGTTATCGAATTGCTTTTCTTTTCGTTGGGTTTGGGTTATAAAATGCGCGAAACAGAACGCGATAAGCAATTTGTGCAGCAAATGCTTATTAAGCAACTTAAAGAAAGCGAACTAATGCAAGCGGCGCATAAAAACGAATTGGAGCAAAAAGTGCTCGAACGTACCGCCGAAATTGAACAACAACGCGATGAAATTGAAGCCCAGCGCGATGAAATTGAAGCCCAGCGCGATAATGCTACACAACAGCGCGACAAAATAACAAATCAGAATAAAAATTTAACCGACAGTATTGTATATGCACGACGAATTCAGGCCGCCATGTTGCCCGAGCCGGGAATGCTCGATGCCGTTTTTAGCGAACATTTTGTAATTTATAAACCGCGCGACATTGTTTCCGGCGACTTTTACCGTATCTATAACCACGATCATAAAATTGTAATTGCAGTAGGCGATGCCACCGGACATGGGGTGCCCGGCGCTTTTATGAGTTTGCTTGCCATGTCGTTTTTAAACGAAATTTTTTCGCAGAAGCTTAACCCATTGCCCCACGAAGTGCTTAACAGTTTGAAAATTTCGGTAAAGTCGGCATTTAAACAAACCGGAAGGCTAAAACAATCGAAAAACGGGTTCGATATTGCCGTTTGTGCTATTGACCTTAAAAACCGGAAGCTTGAATTTGCCGGCGCAAACCAGCCAATTCATATATTGCGTAATGGCGAAATTCATACCCTTAACCCCGACAAAATGCCTATTGGCTTGCATCCAAAGGACGATAACGATTTTAAAACCCTAACCTTTGATTTAGAACCTGACGATGCTATTTATTTATATACCGACGGTTATATCGATCAGTTTGGCGGCCCGCACGGACGCAAGTTTTTACGGGGCAGGTTTAAGGATTTATTGAAAGAAATTTCGGATAACCCAATGGAATTGCAAGGCAGTTTCCTTACCGATACATTGAGCGATTGGCAAGGAAAAGATAATCCGCAAATTGACGATATTTTGCTTATTGGCGTTCGCGTTTAGTTGGTTTTTAGTATTTTGAACATAAAAGCATTGTTGCCCGAACTTATTTTGGCAAAGTAAATGCCGGTACTAAGGTGGCTTAATCCTTGCAAATTCTTCTTATAATTCATAAATTCCGATTTGCTTATAATCTCAGTTACAATCGGTTTGCCATGCAAAGTTAAAATTTCGACCTTAATGCTGTCGAACGAATTAAACACAGCGTTTCCGCTTTTCGAAACTAAAAAAATGTCTAAATTATCGATAAACGGATTAGGGATTGGGGCAAGCAATGCACCTGAAAGTTCGGGACTGAAATTGTTGTTCTTAAGTATTTCGAAAGCATCGCTAAAACTGGGCAATCCGTAACCAACTCCGCTGTCTGGCGAACTGAATTTATTGCTCGATTGCCTTATTGCGTTCAAAATATCGGTATTTGAAGCATTCGGAAAAGCTTCAATTAAACAAGCTGCCAAACCTGCCAATATGGGCGATGCAAACGAGGTTCCGCTCGAAAAATTTACTGTTCCGCTGCTGCCAATTACCGCAACAGCTTGCCCCGGAGCTACCACATCGGGCTTTACCATACCCGAAGCGCTTGGGCCAAATGAACTAAACGAAGCTTTTTCGCCATTCATTTCAATTGCGCCTACTGAAAGTGCTTGAACAGCATCGGCAGGCGCGGTAATATAGTGCCAATTGCTGCTGCCCGAATTGCCGGCACTGGTAATTATAACTACTCCTTTAGATGCCAAAAGGTTGGCTGCACGACTAATTATGGTGCTGTTGCCGTTCATTTGTTGGTAGGTATAATGCTGATTTTCATCGTCGAATTCGGAATAGCCCAACGAACTGTTAATTAGCTGCACACCAATACTATCGGCGTATTCGGCAGCACAAAGCCAATTAAATTCTTCAATCCGGTATTCGCTAAGCGTATTTTCTGTTCTGCATAAAACAAACGAAGCCATAGGTGCGGTGCCAATAAATTCGCCGGGTAAATTGGTCGAAATGGTCGATAAAACTTTTGTTCCGTGGTCGGAAAAAACAAAAACATTTTTTCCGCCATCCACAAAATCGCGCGTAGCAATAATTCTTCCGTTGGCTAAGTTAGCAAACGAAGCATTGCGATTTACATTAACGAAACCTCCGTCGAAAATGCCAACCAGCACGTTGTTTCCTCTAAAACCGGCTAAATGCAATGCTCGCCCGTTAAGCAGGTCTATTTGTTCGCCGGCTGCGCCGTACAAAATATAGTCATCGGTTGTTTTTTTAGCTTCATTTTCAATAGCCGGTAAATTTTTGAATACGTTATTTTGCATTGTAAAAACCGGGTTGTTTTTTGGTTCAAAAGAAATAAAACTGATTCGGTTTAGCGTATCAATCAGTGCTTTATTGGTGCTGTATACACAAACGGCATTAAACCATTTCGAAATGTTATGAATTTTTAAATCCAATTTCGATAAACTGTCCGTATAAGAACGATTTACCGGCAAATCGGATTCATTGATAGCAATTAGCTGCTTTTTTCGGCGCATTATAGCTCGTTCGCTCAAAAAATCTTCGGGCTTGCCGGTTTGGTAGCCGTTTCCGTTCTTATCGGTAAAATAGAGTAAATAATAATTAGGTGCCAATTCATAGGCTTTTTGTGCAGTTGCATATTTAACAGTGCATGACAATAAAATAAATATAACAATTGTTTTATAAGTTGTTTTCATAGCCGGTTGTTTCTTTTTTATACGATTATTTTAGAAAAATGAATTATTTCAGATTAAATTTTAGAACAAAATTAACAATTAATTTTTATTAAGTACTAATTGAAACATGTACTTTATAACCAAACATAAAACATCTTTAGCATAAAATAAATATTGTATAGGTTGAATTTCATAAAAAAAAAATGTAATTTCGTAAATTAACGGCATAAAGTGTTTTTAAATTAAACGGTTGAATTATTTGAGGTATTGAAATTCAATTTTCTTACAGAAAAATATTTTTTTAAGCAAGCTAAACATGCGTAAAAATGAACTTTTACATAGTTTTAAATTTATTGTTCAGCAATTTTTTATTGCAATAGTTGCTATATTGGTGGCAGTGCTTGTAAGAAAGTATTTTTTACATTCGCTGGAAAATAAAGTAGAGTGGATAACTTTTTATCCGGCAGTAATGGTTGCTGCAATTTTGGGAGGTTTTTTTTCCGGTATTCTAACGTTAAGTTTTGCGGTAACTATAATTGGCAATTATTGGTATTGGATGGCCGAAGCGCCTTTTTTGCAAGGAAATACCGTGTTAATCAGTCCAATAGTATTTGCAGTAAATTCGATATTAATTTCGGGTATGGCAGCTTATTCGCGCATTCAAAAGTTAAACGCCGACAAAGCAAAAGAGCAGGCTGAAATGGCAAGCAGAGCCAAAAGTGTATTTCTGGCCAATATGAGCCACGAGTTGCGCACGCCGTTAAATGCAATTTTGGGTTTTACGCGTTTAATGAAATTAAATCCGGTCATTCCGGAAAATGAAATAAAAAATTTAGATATTGTAAACCGAAGCGGCGAACATTTATTGAACCTGATAAATAATATTCTGGATATATCGAAAATTGAAGCCGGAAAAACACAGGTTGAATCCAAAACTATGGATTTGAATAGCACCTTGCAAGATATAATTCTGATGATGAGCCAAAAAGCCGAATCGAAAGGCTTACTGCTTGAATCGGAATTGGCAGACAACTTGCCGCTTTTTATTCGTTCCGACGAACTAAAAATTAAACAAATTCTGATTAATTTGCTCGGAAATGCCATTAAATTTACCGAAAAAGGTAGCATTAAGCTGGTCGTTACTGCTTATTCAACAAACAATAAAGGCGAATATTTGCTCAAATTTAAAATTACCGATACAGGAATAGGTATAGCGCCCGACTATTTGAATAAGGTTTTTGAACCGTTTTTCCAGATTGAAAACAATACTTCAATAAAAGGAACCGGGCTTGGGCTTACCATTAGTAAGCAGTTTACCGAATTGCTTGGTGGTAAATTGTTTGTTGAAAGCACAATGGGCGTAGGGTCGGTGTTTAAAGTTGAAATACCTTGCGTAATTGCCGAAAGCATGGAAGATACGTATCGCAATTTTCAGCATATCAAATCGGTAGCACCCGATTCGCCAAATTATAAAATTCTTATTGTTGAAGACCAAATGGAAAACCGGTTGCTTTTGCAGCGAATATTGGAAAATGTTGGTTTTGAGTTGAAAATAGCAACTAATGGTGCGGAAGGTGTAGATACATTTGTTGATTGGAAGCCGGATCTGATATTCATGGATGTACGAATGCCTGTAATGGATGGCTTGGAAGCTACAAAACGAATAAGGCAACATCCGTTAGGAAGTCAAGTAAAAATAATTGGAATTTCGGCACATGTTTTTAAAGATGAAGTGCAGCAGTTTCTGGCTTCCGGAATGGACGATTTTATTAAGAAACCGTATCATTTTAATGAAATTTACCGGAAGTTGCAAAAACACTTGGCTGTTAAATATTCGTTTTACCGTACCGCCGATGTATCTAATAACCAACAGGCTACACTTACGCCACAAATGCTTATGGTTTTAGACGAAAGCACGCTTACAGAATTAAAACAATATGTTGAACAATTGGAACATGCTAAATTATCCGAATTAGTCGAAAGAATTTCAACAAAAAATAAAGAATTGAGTAATATTTTGTACTTTTATGTGGCAAATTATAGGACTACCGAAATTTTTAGCGTATTGAAACAGTTATATTTAAATCGAAATTAAGCTATGAGCAGCAAAGGTAAAATATTAGTAGTTGACGATACACATGCGGTACTCTCGCTGCTTAAAGAGCTTTTACAAGCAGAAAATTACACCGTTTATACAGCAGACAGTGGCGAACTGGCATTGTTTGCGCTCGAAAAAATTATGCCCGATTTAATTTTGTTAGATATTAGAATGAATGGCATGTCGGGTTTTGAGGTTTGCCAAAAAATTAAAGAAAAACCTACTTTAAGCGGAATACCGATAATTTTTTTGACAGCCGCCAACGAACAGGATTTAAGGTTGGAAGGCTTAAAACTCGGTGCTGTTGATTACATTACCAAGCCGTTTAATGAAGCCGAACTTATTGCACGCGTAAATACGCATGTTGAATTCTTGAGGCTGTCGGAAAAAGTTAGCAAGCAAGCCATTGAAATTGCCGAAAACAACATGGTAGGAAGCCAATGAAAAATTGCAAGCTACAACTTCGGATTTGTTGCGCAGTAATGCCGAACTTAAATTGGCTAAAGGTGCCATTGAAGAAAATGAGGAAAAATTTAGGCTGATGTATGAAAATACTTCGGTTGGTATAGCTACTGCCGATTTGGATTATCGAATAATAAATGCAAACAGAGCATTTGCCGAAATGCTGGGCTATTCGCAAAGCGAACTTATAGGTAAAAAAATGCAAGATTATTCGCATCCGGAAATATTGGACGTAAATATTCAAAACCTAAAAGATTTGCAGGAAGGAAAAATAAAACACTTTCAATTAGAAAAAAAGTTTATTCATAAATCGGGTAGAATTGTTTACGGCTTGCTAAATTCGACAATAATACGCAATGCCAATAACCAACCCTTATATTTTTTGGGAAGTGTTCAGGATATTACAAAGCGAAAAATGGCAGAGTTTGAACTTATTCATGCCAAAGAATTAATTGAGGAAAGCGAAGAAAAACATCGGTTTTTGTTCGAAAATATGATGCAAGGTGTTGTATACCATAATTCGGCAGGCGAAATAATTTATGCCAATAAAGCGGCATCCACCATTTTGGGCTTGTCGTTAGACCAACTAATGGGAAAAACATCCTACGACCCACGATGGCGAGCAATTCACGAAGATGGTTCCGTATTTGAAGGTGATAGCCACCCCGGTGTAATCAGCCTTAAAACTGCCAAATCGGTTGAAAACGTAATTATGGGAGTATTTAATCCCATTATAAACGAGTACACCTGGATACGAATAAATTCGATTCCTAAATTTAAGAAAAATGATACTACGCTTAATTCGGTTGTTGTTATTTTTGAAGATATTACCGAATTGCGAAATGCAAAATTAAAATCGGAGGAAAGCGACCGGTTAAAAACTGCATTTTTGCAAAATATGTCGCATGAAATTCGAACACCGCTCAACGCTATTTGCGGTTTTTCGGGCATGCTTTCAAAACCAACTATTTCCATCGAAAAACGAAACAGCTTTGTTTCTATAATTCAAAACAGCAGCAACCAATTACTGTCAATTGTAAGCGATATTCTAACTATTTCTTCGCTCGAAACCAACCAAGAAAAACTAAATTTGAGCAACGTTTGTGTAAATAATGTAATACTCGACCAGTTAACTATTTTTAAGCTGCAAACAGCCAATAAAAATGTGGCATTGTATGCCAAACATGACTTAACCGATACCGAATCGGAAATTTATACCGATAAAACCAAAATTACCCAAATACTTACCAATTTGCTTTCGAATGCAATAAAATTTACACACGAAGGCTCCATCGAATTTGGTTATCGGTTAAAAAACGAGGAGTTGGAATTTTTTGTTAAAGATTCCGGAATTGGCATATCACCTGAATTACACCAAAAAATCTTCGAACGCTTCCGACAAGCCGATATTAGCATAGGACAAAAATACGGAGGTACCGGATTGGGCTTGGCTATTTCTAAATCGTTTGTTGAACTTTTGGGTGGGCGAATTTGGCTCGAATCGGAGCTTGGTAAAGGTACTATTTTTTATTTCACGCTACCTTACAATGCTGAATCGTCAGGTGCTAAAAAAAATAACCGGGAACTTACTTCAAACTATAAAACTATTTTGGTTGCCGAGGACGAAGAGTTTAATTTTTTGTTTATTGAAGAACTGCTTACAGGCTTACATGTTAATGTTTTACACGCCATTAACGGCAAGGAAGCCATAGAAATGTGCAAAGCAAACAGTGCTATAGATTTGGTGCTTATGGATATTAAAATGCCAATAATTGACGGACACACCGCTGCAAAAGAAATACGAATTATGCGACCTGATTTACCAATAATTGCCCAATCGGCTTATGCGCTGGAGCACGAGATTGAGAAATATACCGAAGTGTTCGACGATTATGTAACTAAACCCATTTATGCCGAAGTTTTAATGGAAAGAATATATCGATACATTAAATTATAACCGTTTTGCATTAGCAATCGAAGCCTTTACTTCATCCACTCAAACAGTTGGTAGTGTTCGCCATTCATTCCCATTTCTTGGTAAACTTTCTGGGCTTTGGTGTTGGTTTTATCTACATACAAGCGCAATCCGCGAAGGTTGACGTCATTTTCAACTATGTTTTTAAGATACGAATACATTTGTCTGAAAATTCCCATTCGGCGCACTTCCGGCAGCACATAAACCGACTGAATCCACCATACGTTTCCGTTTCGCCAATCCGACCATTCGTAAGTTATCATGAGCGATGCTACCACCTTATTTTCGAATTCGGCAACAAAGTAAATACCTTTGTTTAAGTCCTGAAAAACTGCTTCAACTCCTTTGGTTACAATTCCCGGCACTAAATCGAGGTTTTCGGTTTCCTTTGCCATAAAAAGCTGAAAGTCGATAATAAATTGAGCATCGGTAACTGAGGCTTGGCGTATGGTTATCATTGGTTTTATTTTATTTCAATTACAGAATATGCCGATTGTTGCAATTTTCGTCGAAAAGTAATCGGTTCAATGTACGTACTGTCCAAGCCGGTAACTCGGTCGTCGTCGGCAACTACAATAAAGTGGGTTGCATCAATAGCTGCAATGCCCTCGGTTTTATGAATAAATCGGTAGGGTAGCTTTTCATTGTTTAGTACGGGAGAAAGGGTATTATTCTTACCCAAATTTTTAAATTGCATTGAAAAAAGATGCCCACCTAAATTATGTGTTTGCGAACCGGCTTCAATACTGAAAAGTAGGAATAATTGGTCGGTATATTTCGAATATTCTAAACTTGAAAGCGCAAGCCCCGGATTGCCGGCATAGCCCGATATGTTATTGTTCATGAGCACTTGGGCATCATTTTCAATAATAATTTCATTGTTTTCAACGGTATATGAAAAAGATATTATGATAGCCTTATATTCAAAATCGGAAAATGAAGCACCAAGTTCCCTTATTCCCAATAAAATTTTATTTCCGGGAATAACCGTAAAACCTTCAATTTTAATGTATTTTACCGTATCTGCCGAAGTTGAAAGCACTTTTAAAATTGCTTCGCGCATGCTGCTTGCCTTTTTGTCGGCTCTAAAAATTGTTTTCTTAGGCGAGTTTAGCGCATTGCACGGAGCATAAATAATTTGGTTGAAAACCGCAGCCGTGTCGTTAAATGCCGGCATAAGAAACACAAATTTTTCGTCGGGTGTAATTCCGGTACCTTCGTATTTGCGAATTTGCTTATACAAGGTATCGGTAAGCCCGGTTATAGCAGTATCGGGCACAAAGTTTTGCAAATTGGCAACTAAAACCGGCGATGCATTCGGGTGCGTTTTATCATTCAGCAATAAAACTTGGTTGCCAACCACGGCAATTGCCGAAATTTCGGAAGCATAAGGGAATCCGTTCGGAAAAAACATTTCGCCTTTTATGGTTTCAAAATAGCCCGAATTAAGTTC
>JAIFNC010000089.1 GCA_020047935.1 Bacteroidota bacterium | reverse complement strand
TTTCTTGTTCAAAAACTTGCACCAGTTTACTCATTATTTTATCAATTTGCTTATCGGTTAAGGTTTTGGTTTCATCTTGAATTACAAAACTGAGTGCGTATGATTTTTTGTCGGCTGCCATATTTTTGCCGGAATACACATCGAAAATGCTTACTTTTTTAAGCAATTTATTTTCCGCTTTTAATGCCAAAGCATGCAATTGTGCAAAACTTACTTTTTTATCGAGAAGCAATGCCAAATCGCGCTTAACTTCGGGGTATTTTGGCAATTCGGTATATTTTACTTTCGGGTTGAAATATTTCAGAATCAAATCCCAATTTATTTCGGCATAAAATACAGCTCCATCAACATCAAAGTTTTTTGTTTGAAGTTCGGAAACTTTACCAAAATACGCCATTTCTTTGGTGTTTAGCACATAAGTTAAACCAAATTCCAACAATTCGTTTTCCGATTCTTTCACTTGAAATGCATCGACATCGAAATTTAGTTTCTCAAAAACAGCATCAACCAAAGCTTTAAGCTGAAAGAAATCGGATTCGGTTTTTGGATTATTGCAGCACCGGTTTTATACGAATAGCAATTTCCGAATTCGAATAAACGAATATTGCCGGTTTTGTAGTTTTTGTTGCGCTTAACGGCTTCCATTAAACCAAAAAACAAGGTTTGGCGCAATACATTCAAATCGTTGCTTAACGGATTCAGTATTTTTGCCGACGATGAAGCCGAATGTTGTTGCAAACCATCGTAGTACGAACCTTTGGTTAGCGAGTTCGACATGGCTTCGTTGCTACCGCGCGAAACCAATAGGTCGGAAACCAAGTTTTTTAGCTTTTCCGAATCGGGTTTTGGTGCGTACGACAAAGTTGAATTTACTTTTTCTGCTACTTTTACCGTATTGTAGCCATAAATTCGCAAAATATCTTCAATAATATCCACATCGCGCGTTACATCGGAGCGGTAAAGCGGTACAATAACGTTTAGTTCTTCGGCAGTTTCCGAAGTAATAATAATATCTAAACTTTTCAGTATGCTTTTAACCAAAGTTACCGGCACTTCTTCGCCAATAAGCGAGTTAATGCGCTTGTAGGCAAGTTTTACCTGCACCGGTTTAATTGGTTGCGGATACACATCAATAATTTCGGAACTTATTTCGCCGCCTGCCAATTCTTTAATAAGCATGGCAGCACGTTTAAGTGCAAACACGCATATTTCGGGGTCGGCACCGCGTTCAAATCGGAACGAAGCATCGGTTGAAAGCGTATGTTTTTTAGCAGTTTTGCGAATATAACCGGCATCGAAATACGCCGATTCCAAGAACATAGCAGTTGTTTTTGCAGTTACGCCCGATTCCAATCCGCCAAACACGCCGGCAATACACATGGGCGCTTCGGTGTTGCAAATCATTAAATCGGTAGCAGCTAATTTACGAGTAACGCCATCTAAAGTTACAAATTCGGTTGCTTCGGGCATGGTTTTAACCACTACTTTGTTGCCTTTAATTTGTGCGGCATCAAAAGCATGGAGGGGCTGACCCAATTCGTGCAACACGTAATTGGTAACATCTACCACGTTGTTAATCGGTTTCTGACCAATGGCACGCAACCGGTTTTTAAGCCAATCGGGTGAATCTTTAACTGTAATGACCGAAATGGTAATACCAACGTAACGCTTACAAGCATCGGCGTTTACAATTTCAACCGGAATGGTAAAGTTTTTATTATCGATTTTGAAATTTTCAACTGAAGGTAAAGACAATTTATTTTCAATATTCTGTCGGTTTAAAAATGCTGCCAAGTCGCGTGCCACGCCGTAATGCGAAGCAGCATCAATACGGTTTGGGGTTAAACCAATTTCTAATACCGTATCGTTTTCAACCTTAAAATATTCGGCAGCAGGCATTCCAACCTTAATTGTCGGTTCAAGTACCATAATGCCGGCGTGGTCGTCGCCAACGCCCAATTCGTCTTCGGCACAAATCATACCTTCGGAAGCCATGCCGCGAATTTTGCCTTTTTTAATAGTAAAACTTTCGGAACCTTTTGTAACCACTGCACCTTGCAATGCCACAATTACTTTTTGCCCTGCGGCTACGTTCGGCGCACCGCACACAATATTTAATATTTCGGAAGTACCCACATTTACGGTGGTTACGCTCAGTTTATCGGCATCGGGATGTTTTTGGCATGTAAGCACTTCGCCTACTACAAAATTCTGCAATCCGCCTTCAATGCTCGAAAAATGTTCTTCTTTTTCAACTTCAAGTCCTATTTGGGTAAGCATATCGGCGGTTTGGTCGGCACTAAGCTTGTTGCTAAGGTATTGGCTCAACCAATTAAGCGAAATTTTCATACAAGGTTATCTTTAGTTTTATATAATTCGTTTTTATTTCAAAAAGCAAAAGTAAAAATCTTTTTAAAACAATACTATA
This sequence comes from Bacteroidota bacterium, assembly GCA_020047935.1. Taxonomy (GTDB): domain Bacteria; phylum Bacteroidota; class Bacteroidia; order Bacteroidales; family JAIFNC01; genus JAIFNC01. Next base: position 4,327 of record JAIFNC010000089.1, on the reverse strand, counting down.
TGGTTGAAAACATTGCCTAAATTTTTTACGAAAAAGCAAACCATTTTTTACTTTTGTCCGTATACCAAGTAAGTAAACAAATTTCAGGGAACAATTGATTTTTAACTATTGCAAATGATTCCGGAATTTTGTTGCTTTGCAACAGATTGTGTAATTGTAAGATTGTAAAAGTAATTAATTCCTATAACCGGTATGCAAAAGCTACTTATTTTTTTAAGCTTTACTGTATGCATAAGTATAAGCGCATTTTCGCAACAAAAGGCATTGCCCGAACTTCCGAAAATTATTAAAAAGCAAATTATACAGCCGCGACCAACGGATGCCCAACTTTTAATTCAAGCTTTTGAATTTAAAATTGAAAAACTTCAGTCGTTCGATTACGAATTATACTTACGAAATTCCAGAAGCTATAAAATGCATGTACTTAGGCATACTACTTAGGAAAATTATTGAATTGAAGAATTATCGTATGATTTTTTTGTTTTTACAAAAACGTTTACGCATCGAACTTCCATCGATGTTGCATAATCAATGAAAAATAATTGTGTGTTTTACAAGAAAATGACAAATTTTGAATAATTGAATTTTGAACGGCGATGCCCTCACCGAAGGTAATGAGTAAATAAATAGAGATGAGTTATGAACTATGAGCTATGAATGATGAATAAAAAATCCGTGTTCATCTGTTAAATCTGTCTTATCTGCGTTCCTAATATGTATTCGAGCAATTGTTTCAAACGCAGCCGAACATACCTACGCAGGCAGGTTTTCAGAACATTTTCATTAATCAATCATTGCTCAAAGGCACGGTAAATTTAAAATTGCTGCCTTTTCCCAATTCGCTTTCTACCCAAATTTGCCCACCGTGTTTTTCAACAAATTCCTTGCAAAGTAATAAGCCAAAGCCGGTTCCGGTTTCACCGCTTGTACCGGCAGTTGTATATCTTTCGGTTACATTCCAAAGTTTAGCAATATTTTTTTCACTAATTCCTATTCCGGTGTCTGAAATGGTAATGATTGCATAGGTATCGTTTTTTTCTGCATAAACAGAAATTTGTCCACTTGAGTTTGTAAATTTCACAGCATTCAACATTAAATTTCGTAAAATTGTTTTTAGCATATTTACGTCAGCATATACCTGAATATTTACTTCTTCAAAATAATTTACAGTAATTTGTTTTGTATCGGCATGACTTTTAATATGTTCAATCTGTTCATTACAAAATTCATCGAGCTTAATTAATTGTGGTATAAATGGTAATTTGCCCGATTGCGAATTTGTCCATTGCAATATATCCTCTAACAAATAATAGGTTTTACGTACTGTTTGGTTTATTATTTTCAATTGTGTTTGAATCTTTTCTTTATCGTATTTATCCATGTTTTTTATTAATAAATCGGAAAAGCCTAAAATTGAATTAAACGGACTTTTTAAATCGTGAGCAAGGATTTTTATAAAGAGGTCTTTGTCGGTATTTAGTTTTTTAAGTTCAAGCGAATAGTTTTGTAATTGAATTTCTGCTTTTTTACGCTCGGTAATATCTTCAACTACTGCACCATAACTGATTATTGCACCTTGTTTGTTACGAATAGGTGAAGGGGATACATTTACAGGAAATCGCTCCCCTGTTTTTTTCATGAATATAAGTTCAAAAGTATTTCCTTCTTGCTGCATCGTCTGCTGAAAGGCTTTACCAATATTTTCGTATTCTTCGGGAGGCCAATATGGAAATGGAGCAGTAGCACCTCGCAATTCTTCTATGGTGAAGCCTACCATTTTGCAGAATGCCGGATTTGAATCGGTCTGAACACCTTGGACATCGACTATCGAAAAGCCATCTTGCATGGTATCTATTAAATTCCTGTTAAATTCATTCGATTCAATAAGCTTTTCCTCACTCTCTTTTAATGCTTGTTCGGCTTTTTGACGTTCGGTTATATCGTGTATTACGGAAAATAGAATAAGGTTATTTTGAAAATCTATTGGCGAAGAATGCACTTCTACGGTTCTCATTTCACCGGTTGCCAATTTATGAGAAAAAATAAAATGATTTCGGTTTTCATTGATTGCATTATTTCGTTCTATTTGAATTTGTTCGGGCGATAAAGTATTGATTTCATTGATGGTCATCGAACACAAAACAGATTTTGTATAACCGTAAAATTTTAAAGCGGCTTCATTTGCATTTATTATTGAACCGGAAATAGGTTCAATAAGCAGCATTGCAGCATTGTGATGTTCAAACATATTCTTAAAACGGGCTTCGCTTTCTTCGGCTTTTTCCTTGGCGGCTTTTAATTGGATTTCAGCTAATTTAGCTTCCGTTATATCTCTTGCAGTACCTTCAATTCTGCATGGCTCATTATCTTCATCAAATATTAATTTGTTTTGCTGTTCTGTCCATATTGTTTTACCGTCTTTACGTATCCAGCGAAATACAATTGGTTCTGTGTTTTCTGATTTGATAGAGTTTTCGAGAATTATTTTATCATCGGGATGAACCATTTTAAAACCTAAAAACGGGTCATTGTAATGCTCCTCGGGCGTAAAGCCGGTAATGATTGTTGCCGATGGACTCACATAATCAAATCGCATTGTAGGTTTTAAAAGAATACGATAAATTAACGAAGTGGAATTTTCTGATAAGCTTCTATATTTTTCTTCGCTTTCTTCTACCTTTTCTTTGGCAGCAATAAGTTCTTGTTCTGAAATTTTGCGTTCCGAAATATCTTCCATAATTCCATTAAAAACTATTTCATTACCAATCATCATGGGGCTCGATTTCCCCCTGAACCATTTTATTCTACCGGAACCTGTTACTATCTTTCCTTCATAATGCCACGGAATTTTCTCTGTAATCGACTTAATAACAGAATTCATGAATGCTTCTTTGTCTTCATCCGGAATTTGCGCGGCTAAGTTCCACTGAGCATTATTGGCATCAACTGAAAACTCAAAAAGTTCTGATGCTTTTTCGCTTATATAATTAAAATAGGTAGACCCGTCGGATTTTACTCTAAGTTGATATACCACACATGGTACATTTTTGGTCATATTTGCAAACATTTGCTCGCTTTCTTCTGCCTGTTCTTTTGCCTTAATTAGTTCTTGCTCCGTTTTTTTTAGTTCGGTTATATTGTTAGACATTAGTAAAACAAATTCCGTTTCCTTATGATTATTCAGAATTGGAAACAAATAATTCATGTAATAAAAACCATTAAATTCCACTATATAATTAGAACTTTTACCCTCGAAAGCTTGCAGTATGTAGGGCTTGTTTATTTCATATGTTTTTGGCGATAATAACTGAGTAATATGCTTATTGATAAAAGCATGGTAATCGAGATTATATTTTTGATACTCAGTACCGCCTGTAATTTGAATAATTTGGTTTTTGTCTAACAGGGTTATAGAACCATTTGGGAAATTTTGAATTATTGATTGTAATTTTATATTAATTTCCTCTGTATTTTCTTTAGCTGCAATGAGTTCTTTTTCGTCTTTCCGTAATGTATCAATAATTGGATTTGTAATTTTTACAAGAATGAAGGTTGAAATTGAAATTAAAAGAAATGCTAAAATGAATACAATACCAATTGCTTTATAATAAGGATTATTAATTTCGGTAGTTGGTATTTTGGCAACTATACCCCATCCTAGTTTTTCCACAAAAGTATAAGCCGCAAAAACTTCTATTCCGTTGTAATCAATTGCTTTTGTAAACCCTGTTTCATTTTTTAATGCCTTACGCATTGCAGTAGCATGCGGAATATTATTTGCTATTTTAAGATTTTGAATAGATTGTTTTGAAGTTATAATAAATTCGATACTATCCTTTATTTCTTTTGCGTAAACAATTTCGCCATAATGCCCAAGTGTAATATTGCTTCTTAAATGTTCAATAATATGGTTTTCTGTTAATGTATTATCTTTAAGCAAACTCGAAGCGAACGATTTTTCGCGCAGAACAATATCGGTTGCATGCTATTAAAAATGTAATAATCACCATTACAAGGGTCAGAATTATTACTTTTTTATGTCTGAATATGTTGTTCATTAGTCGTTTTTTCGTTATTTATTTTTTGCTTATAACAATGCCTGTAACCCCGCACTCCTTCTATGAAAATTCCCTGTTATTACAGGCATCATTCCTTAAAAAACACATAAAATACCCTTGTAAAATTAACACAAGTTTTTGTGAAAATCAAAACTTTCGGTGAAGAAATTTTGACTAACGCAGCCCTTACCGAAGGGAATTAAAGTTTCGGTACAAATCCGAATCATCAACCTTCATAGAACAACACATATTTCAAAAAAAAACGCCTG
>JAIFNC010000141.1 GCA_020047935.1 Bacteroidota bacterium | reverse complement strand
ATCGCAGTATTTATTTCATCACAATATTACGGAATAGCATATTGAAATTCATTAAATAATTAACCTTTAATATTTAATTATAACATAATTGCATTTGTGGCATATTTAACTTTGCAGGAGAGCTTTCCGGAAAAGGCGGAGAGCTTTCCGGAAAAGGCGGAGAGCTTTCCGGAAAAGACGGAGAGGTTTCCGGAAAAGGCGGAGAGCTTTCCGGAAAAGACAGAGAGCTTTCCGGAAAAGGCGGTTTGATTTCCGGAAGAGACGGTTTGATTTCCGGAAAAGACGGAGAGGTTTCCGGAAGAGACGGTTTGAAAAAAATGTTAAACGGTTTGATTTCCGAACTATTAGCCTCTCTTTCCGGCAAATCCGGTTCAATTTCCTGCAAACAAGCATTGGTTATTTCAAAAGCGGGTGTCAAAGAAGCAAGCGCTGCGGGGTTTTAAACGCTGTTTGAGCTTAATTTTAGACCGCTTCGATATTTTTAAATCAGCTTCATTAAATACAACGTACGTTGTACTACTTTTCCGGCAGATACATGCTACTTGGTACAACTTTGTAGGCAAAAGCAACACCGCGTTTGTGTTGTACAACATGCAGTTTAAATAAAAATAGGGTGCTTAATATTAGGTAAACTGTTTTTAATTTGGTACCTTGCAGCCCTATTAGCCGATAATATATCGGAAAATAGACGACACTGTGGGGTGTCGGGTATTGAATTGTTATGCTCAAAAAAACCAAACGATAGAATGATGAAACGAATAAACGAAAATATCTAATAATTTTTATCTTTGCAGAATGAAAATTATTGAAAAAAATATAGCAAAACCTTTTTTAAAGTGGGCTGGCGGTAAATCTCAATTGATAAGTGAGATTGATAAAGCCATTCAAAAAAACAAAAACGATAAGTTTACATACATCGAGCCATTTGTAGGCGGCGGTGCAGTTCTTTTTTGGATACTTGAAAATTTTCAGAATTTGGATAAAATTGTTATAAACGACATAAATGCCGATTTAATAACTACTTATAAAACAATAAAAAATAATGTGCTTGATATAATAAAAACATTAAAAATTTGGGAAACCGAATATCATGTTTTCAAAGAATTACCTAACGAAAGAAAAGAATATTATTATAAAAAACGTGAGCTATTTAATTCAAGAACAGCCGATGATGTAACTCATTCAGCATTACTTATTTTTCTAAATAGAACTTGTTTCAATGGATTATACAGAGTAAACTCAAACAACGGATTTAATGTTCCAATAGGCAGTTATAAAACGCCAATGATTTGTGACGAAGAAAATTTAAAAGCTGTAAACAAAGCGCTTCAAAAAGTAGAAATCCTAAACGGAGATTTTTCCGAAACAATTAAACTTGCTACCAATAATACAATTTTTTATTTGGATCCGCCATACAAACCATTGAATGAAACATCAAGTTTCAATTCATATTCGAAAGATGAATTTAACGACAACGAACAAATACGATTGAAGGAATTTTGCGATAAAATTGATTTGCTTGGTCATCAGTGGATTTTAAGTAATTCGGACGTAAAAGGAAAAAATCCACATGATAATTTCTTTGATGATCTGTATCAAAAGTATACTATTTTCAGAGTTAAAGCACGAAGAAATATAAATGCAAACGGCGAAAAACGTGGCGAATTAAACGAACTTTTGATTATTAACTATAAAAAACAGCTTCAATATATATGATTTTTCAAGGTAAAGGCGGTGCTAATACAAAAACCGGATTAGCGTTTGAAGGGAAAACAGAATTAGCTGAATTTTTAGCCGCTCAAAAAGGTTATAAAATTGAAAACGGAAATGTTTACTACAATGAAGAATTAGTTGCAAGAATTATCAAAAAATATGGTTTTTATAAATTTCTGGAAGAATTAGAAATTGAATGGAAATCATTGATTTCGAAAAGATTGTTGCCTGATGACAGCATTTTCGTAATTATTGCAAATACACTTTTTATTATTGAATGCAAATTTCAACAAGTTGCAGGATCGGTAGATGAAAAATTACAAACATGCGATTTCAAAAAGAAACAATATCAAAAACTTTTATCAAGGGCGAATATTGAAGTTGAATATATTTATCTTTTAAGTGATTGGTTCAGAAAACCTGAATATCATGACGTTCTCGATTATATTCATAGCGTTCATTGTTATTATTTCTTTGAATACATTCCGTTAGTTAAACTTGGATTACCTGTTCCGGAAGAAAATGCTTAAACCTTATTTCAAATCAAACGATAAGAATTTCAATCTTCTTCATGGAGATACAATGGAATTATTACCCCTTTTTGAGCATAAATTTGATATGGTATTTGCCGATCCACCATATTTTCTTTCAAATAATGGTAAAACAATTGAAAACGGAAAAATAGTTAGTGTAAATAAAGGAAATTGGGATAAATCGCATGGCTATGATTTTATAAACAATTTCAATAGAAAATGGTTATCGTTGGTTCGCGATAAAATGAAAGAAAATGCAACCATTTGGATAAGTGGAACAATGCACAATATTTTCAGTGTTGGGCAAATTTTGACGGAATTAGATTTCAAAATATTAAATATAATTACGTGGCAAAAAACTAATCCGCCACCAAATTTCTCTTGTCGCTATTTTACGCATTCTACCGAACAGATTATTTGGGCAAGAAAAAATGAAAAAGTTCCTCATTATTTTAATTACGAATTAATGAAAGAATTAAACGAAGGAACCCAAATGAAAGATGTTTGGAAACTTCCGGCAATTGCGCCTTGGGAAAAATCTTGTTCTAAACACCCTACACAAAAACCATTATCAGTTTTAACAAGATTAATTTTGGCATCAACAGAACAAAACTCATGGATATTAGATCCTTTTACAGGCAGTAGCACAACAGGAATTGCAGCAAATTTGCTAAACAGAAGATTTTTAGGAATTGATATCGAACAAGAATATCTTGAAATCAGTAAAAAACGAAAAATAGAAATTGAAAATTATAATGTAAGTTCACTATATAAATCTAAAATACAAGGATTTCAAAAAGAAAAGCAATTACAATTATTTATAGCAAGTGAACCTAATGTTGAATATGGTAATGAATTGAAAATATGAGCACACACATACAATATGTGATAATTGCGGGCTTTTGTAGTAGGTTGAAACATTGTGCAAGAAAGAAACATTTGTGCAACTTTGAAACGATAGTGCCCTGAAATCCCGCAACATACGCATATTGTTTTTCGTTATTTAATTTGGCTTAAGACAACAAATATAATTGATGAAATTAGAAACAAAATAATTAGATAAAGTATTAAATTAAGCATATTTCAAACAGCCTTCGAAACGTGCAGCTATTGAATTGTTTAAAATGCTTAGCTGGTTGAGTTAATTACACTAAATTAAACAAAAATGAAAAAAAATGTAATGTATTTTATAGCGGTTTTTGCCCTTACCGCTCTGTTTAGCGCTTGCTCAAAAGACGAGTTTAAAGCCAAAGATGCTCAAAAAGCATTAAAAGAAGCCTCAAATGAAATTGCCGGGTATGTGTCCGAGTTCAAAAAATCGGAAGGAATGAGCAGTGTTATGAATACAAGCAATTTAGGCAAAAGAACCACCGGCAAGCAACCCGAAAACGGGGGCATGTTGTTTAAAAATATTGCACTTAATTTGGTAAAACCGCTTGCCGAAAAATTTCATGTTGAAACCAAGAAAACAACCGCTGAATTTGATTTAGCTTTGTATGCCGGAACGTACAGTTGGAATTTTGCAACCAATGCTTGGGTTTACGCTAAGGGCGTTCCTGCCGACAAAATTGTTGTTACTTTTCCGGCTACCGAAACTGCCACCACAAACAATGCAGCTTTTACCTTACACAGTATTAGCGAGCAAGAAATAACTTCCGAATACAACGATGTTTATTTGGCAATAACCGGAATTTCGGCCGATTTTTATGTGAATAATGTTAAACAGTTGGAACTTAATTTTGGCGCCAAATACAGCGCCAAAGGCGACCCAACTGAAACCAACATAAACTTGTTCTTTAATCCGTACACCTTGGCGGTAAAGGCTACTTTGAATAATTTTGATATATACGAGAATTTCAGTCTGAAAAAAGCGGGCGAAACACTTATTTCTTCCGAGGCCACCGGTGTTTCGAGTACGGTGTACGATATTCCTAAAAGTATATCGGGATACTTCCAAGCCGGTTCGATACAAATAAATGTAGATATGAACCTTGAAGCCATTTATGCCGCTTCCGAAAATTCGGCTCAGTTTACGAATATGGCAGGGCTTATAAATGATAATACCGACGCGGTATTATATTCGTACCCCGAACATATTAAAATAGGCACCTTGGAACTTGAACAAAGCAACCGTGACGTTAAAGTTTTTGTTGTGTATGCCAACGATTCGAGAGAAGATATGAAACCGTATTTTGAGCAGATAGGCAAATTGATTGAAGAAATTATTGCCGATTTTGAAGCCAACTTCAATTTCGATAATTTCCCTGAAATGTAATTTGTTACCTACAATTGGTTAAAAAATACAAACCCGGACAGTTGTTAAAACTACCCGGGTTTTTGTATTTCCCTAAATATGCATGTGTGCTTCCTAATTGCTAATAAGCATGAGCTCAACGAAGTAAATAGCGTGCAGTAAATTGGCAAACAAACTGCTCAATAGTAGCAAATTGAGACGATAACTTGCGGATTTGTGAATATTTCGGCGTATAGTGTACAACCGAATTCGGAGCAAAGTGTACCAACGAAAAAGTTCAAATGCTGAGCGAACCTATTGGTCGGCATACCATAAATGCCAATTTTATTCATTTCTGCACACTTTTCGATTCATTCGCTTAAAAAACACGATTAAAATTAGCTCGTCGCTAAATTTAAATTTACTTAATTTATATTTTATAATAACACAAAACAGCATTTTGATATATTAAATTTACTCGCCTTGAAAAAAAATTCAATCGCTTCAGTTTTCGTAAGTTTTGCCCTAATTATATTAACCCAATTAACCAATATTCAAATTATTTACGCATTCAATATATCAAAATTCAACCTATTCAAATAAAAAAAAACGAACAACAAGAAGTTACTTGTGTTCGTTTTTCTGCCATTTGGTGGAGTCGGTGGGATTCGAACCCACGTCCAAACATGCGACCAACTTGCTTTCTACATGCTTATCTTCTTCTTGGTTTTCGAGTTGTGTCCGGAAAAAAGCATCCTAATACAACCTTAGCTTCTGTTATTTCGCTACCCCTCCGAAGCACCGGAGTAACTATCCCAAAATTAACGGCACCCCGTTATCGGACCGGAATCGGGCAAAACCATCCGCGGAATGTCTCGTCCCGCACCTGGTGCAGGATGAAGCTAATCTACTTTATTCGATTAAGCAGCAAGAGCAAAATTATTTTCGCCATTTAGTGTTTTGTAACTCTGTTTAACGAGAAGTGCCACCTAACTCGGCATGCTTACAAACCGACCAAACACGCTGTCAAAACCATGTCGACCCCGATTTGAATGTACAAAGTTACGCTATTTTTCGGGAATAGCAAAATTATATGCCCAATAAAATAAAAAAGCAGATTGGCATAACAATCATTCATTATACCAATCTGCTTTAATTACTGCTGATAAGTTTGCCCTTTTAAAACGTATAGCCCATCGAAATTAAAAAGCCTCTGCCAAAACCCAATACGCCTTTATCGGCCCAGGCACTTACCGAGGTCGAGGGATAAAGTATTTGAGTGTCGAGCAGGTTGCTTGCTTTAACCGACGCAAAGAAGCCCTTATCTTTATCCATAGTGCCAAATGCAATGTTTTTTATGCTGAAATTGGCATTCAGTACAAAATACGACGCTACGGCTTGTCCGTAAAATCTGCCTTTTGGTGTCATATCGGTTGGCGGGGTTTTCGGTTGGTTGTCCCACTGCGATTCCATAGCATCTACATAATTGCCGGTTATTGCAAACGACATATTGTTTGTAATTTGGTACGAAGCTTTTAA
>JAIFNC010000279.1:6273-6587 GCA_020047935.1 Bacteroidota bacterium | reverse complement strand
TTAAAATGTTCGGGTTTAATTTCGGTTTTTGGGTTTTTCAGATAATTATCCCAATGCGCATTGAAAAAGTCGGACAGCCGATATTTTTTTTCGCCTGCCGATGCCGTTTTTTCCGCATATTGTTGCTCCGGGAACATGATTGTTATTTACAGCGTTTTATTTTGTTTGAAAACAGCATATCTTCCACCATTTCCTGCGAGTAATCGGTAAATACCAAATCGCCGGTTGAACCGCATTTAGGACAAGCCGGCTGGGGGGTAAATTCAATATCGCCTAAGGAATTTAAACAAATATCGGCATAAGTAAAAACAAAC
>JAIFNC010000279.1:0-6235 GCA_020047935.1 Bacteroidota bacterium | reverse complement strand
CTCGGTTTAAGATACGCTTCCGGCATCAATTAAACCGCCGAACAAGATATTGATATGGCGCTAAATACTCTGTTAGATTTATATAATTTTTAAAATTATGTTATGAAATTAAATCTAACGAACAGCCACTTGCGCCGGGCTTTTTGGGTGTTTTTGCGTCGCGTAGCGCGCAAAACACCCAAAAAGGCTGGTGCTAAGTGGCATGTTAGCGGTTTGGCTTTTAGTTATCAAATCAATCGTAATTACATAATTTGCTAATCAATTATCGTATTTTTGCTAATGCTCCGCAAGATTAATAGATTGACTATTTGTTAATTCTGCGATTTTGTTCAAGTTATTATCAGCGCATACAAATTTACTATCATTATCAGCAATTAATATGTAAGTAGCAAGTTGCATTGCATCTAAAGTTCTTATTCCAACTTCTTTGCCGTATTTCGAAATTATTTTTTCTGCATTCTCACGAACTATACTTGTAAAAGGTTCAATTATAAAATCGGTTAACGACAATCTAAATTCTGCAATAGCTATATTTAAATCCTTTTCAGATAATTCTTTGGTTCTGAATTTTTTGAATAGCGAACTTACAAACTCAATAATTGCAATTTCCGAAATTATAATTTCATTTTTTTCGTCTTGAATAAGTTTTGTAACATATTCAGAACCTTGCTCTAGGTAGTAATATTTTACAAGTGCTGAGGTATCAAAAAATAATCTCATATCCGCTCGTCCCTTTCCGAAATAATAAAACCGCTTAACGGTTTACGAATACTGCTAAGCGCTTTACGAACCTTTAAATAATGCGTACTGCGAATGCGTTTTGTTTTGCTTTTTGCAGTAGTTAATTTCATTGCAGAAATGAATTCGTATATTCGCAATAATTCCGGTGAACTCATTGAATCTAATTCTGTTATTAATATGTCTTTAACAAGCATAATTGTGTATTTATAGCGTTAATATATTCTAATACGTTGGTTAAAATACAAAGTTACAAAATTTCAGACAACAAAAACCGGAACAAATAAAAATAATTACGGCTGTACGCTACTATTTTTTTTTCATCATTTTGTAAAGACATATTATTAGAACCACGTAAAAGCCAATAAAAATATAATCGTCAAAGTTGGAATCTTTTCAGAAAAGCGAAATATCCTAAGTCAAACTTTTGTTAAGGTACATATTTGCAGTTTCTATTATTTATTTTTTTTCACTTTTTCATCAAGTTCTTTTAACTTTAAGCACCAATGAGAAATTGGCTTAGGCTCAATCTCAATTAATTCTGCATTGAATTTAAGATTTTTATTACTAAACTGAAAACCTACGTAAAAGTTTGTCATTCCGGGTATTTCAAGCTCGGCAATATCACCTTTATAAATAGTTTTATAACTCTCAATTGTCTGATTAAAAAATGGTTCATCATAATCATTTATATTTCCTTTTGAAATGGTTACTCTAAATTTAACAAAGCTAATTTCTTGATTTGTATTGTTCTTTATTGCAACTTTTCCTGCATTAAATGATATCAAATCATAATTGGATAACCACATAAACCTTTCAAATGATATTTCACTTTTAGGACAATAAGCTTGATTCTCAGTTTTTGTACATTCTTCATTGATGTTTTTGAAATAGATACCATATATTGAAATTTCATTTAGTGAATCCCTGGAATATACAAATGTAACTTCATAATAATTACTGTCTACTACATAATAAATATGACAATACGAATCTGACCAATACGTAGAAGTGTCTATATCAATTTTTTTGAATTCATTTTTGGTATAAAAATTTTGAATCTCTTCTAGGTTTTCCTTTTGTGCTTGAGATATACTATCCATATTGTATTCGAAAAGAGGTTTAATCTTTTCGATGTTACCATCTATCAATGATTGCTCCAAACTACTTGCTATGGATACGATATCAGATTTGTCAATTTTAGCACATCCTATTTGGATTAAACAAATTGAGATGAAAATTAGGATATGATTTTTCATTTAAACTTTTTTATTAAATTAATATTATTTTTTTTTCAAAATTGAGTGTTTATTTTTGTGTTGTTTTTGGTTCTTTTGCTATTATATCTTTCAGTGATAATGCAATTTGCCCGTCACCTATTTTCAAAATATCATAATAGGGCTCAGGAAGTTCATGGTCATAATAGTTGTCATTTGAATCAATGTAACTTTCATTGTAAACTCTTTCTGTTCTATCACGAAAATCTGTAGTTAGAGTTTTGGCTTTCTCGTCTTTGAATAAAACTTTAGCATATATTTCGTATTCTAAATTTTTGTCCATTGAAATAAATTTTTCAAAAAGTCTAAATTCTATAAAAATGTGCTTAAAATTTTTGAATTCAAAAACAGGATATTCCACAGTTATCTGATTAATAATAGTCTTTCCAAAATCAAAATTAAAATTCTGACAAATTGGTTTTGAAACAGGTTTTGGCGGTCCAGTAAATTTAACTTTCAATTTTATTTCACGACCTGAATAAATTGAAGGAACAAGGAAAAATAAATCAAGTATCTTTTTTGTATTCTCATACTCGTCTGCAATAACAATTTCTTTCTTAGGTGTCAAATATTTACTAAACTGTCTTTGCAGTTTTAAAACTAAATCTTGCGAGTTTGAAAATGCATCAATTGTATGTCTCTCTTTAAGTACCGTTTTAAAATTATTCAGTTTATGAATTTTATCAAATTGAATTAGGTTCGGTTTTACAGTTGAGTTTTCTTCATCAATAATGTATATTAGTATTTCTTTATTTTGCTCAATTGCTTTTTCGTACTCTAACTGCGAATAAGATTTACCTAAATTTGGTTCTTCGCTTCCATATCTCATTCCTAAAATCCCAACGTAAATATCAGATTGTTCGACTTCTGCCAAACATGTTTCTAAAGGATTGGATTTTCTTGCTCCAAATTGCTCCATTCCCTTGACGGCAACGTCAAATTTCTCAAGGCATTCCCAAACTTTTTTTCTTTCCTCTTTCAAGTCAAGATAGGTAGATGATATAAAAACTGTTTTTTTCATTTTATTTTTTTTCGTGTCGTTATATTCCAATAACCGCTAACGGAAAGCTACTTACATCGGGCTTTTTGGGTGTTTTTGCGTAGCGTAGCGTAGCAAAAACACCCAAAAAGGCTGGGGCTAAGTTGCATGTTAGCGGTTTTCATCTTATCTTTTCAATTATAAAATGTTTCACAAATTCAACAACATATTCCTTTGTGAATTTCTGAAATACATCTTTTTGGTTACGAAATAATTTAAAATTAAATTCATCAACTGTTCGTTGTGGTGGTTTGTATCCAAATAGTAAAAACCAATATGTTGAAAAGAAATCTTCAATTTGTTTAACGGTAAATTTAACACGCTCTGTTTCCAAAAATGTTGAAAGGAAAACTAATCTTTGTTGATTATTGAAAATTCTTACTTTAAAAATTTGTTCTTTATAATTTACAAAATTGTCAAAAGTTTCAATTTCATTCAAATTATAAAAGTCAAAGAATTTTTTTTCGTTGTAATCATTAAAGTATTGAATTACAAAATCATTCATTAAAATCAAATTTGGTTCTTTATCATTAGTATAACCAACCATATTTCTTGTAAATTCTATGTTATCACCGATTGTTTGAAGATAAGTAATCAATAATGGAAACTCTTTTAAGTCGTTTTCATTTATCTGCTTATGTTTAAGTATAAGTAATCTTAGTTTTTCCTGCGCATCGGGATTTATTTTAAAAACTTCGGTGCAAATTGAAGTCCTCCAAACTTGTAAAAGGAAAAAAAGGCGAATAATTGTATTTTCTGAAATTACGCATTCATGTGTATTATCCATTGATGAATTACGAAATTTTAGTAAAATCGAAGATGTAAAACTTTGCTCTATTTCTGTAAATATTGTTTCGCAATCAGAACAAAAGACATAATCAACTGAAAACGGAATTGTTTTCGCTTTTTCTACTTCTGCTTCATTTGGCAATCTTCCTAAAACGTCTTCTAATCTTCCTTGCGAGGTATTACGTTGAAAATTAAGACTTATAAAAGGTGTGTTATTTGAGAAATCAAAATAAAATCCCTTTTCTCGTTCAGTTGAGCCGCCAAGATTTAAACATGACCGTATGATAGCATCAGTTAAAAAATGAGTATTTTTCTTGTCAGGTTTGTTGACAATACACAAAGCGCATTTTTTTTCCATTTGTATAAAAAGTTAATCGTAAATACTATTTTTTGAATTTAGTTACAATATTTTTTTATAAAATCATAAGCTTCAATTTTGCCTAATTCGCCTGCTTTACTCCAATCCTCGCACGCTTCTTTTTGCTTTTGCAATCTATATTTGGCTCTTCCTCGAATTAGATATGGATTGCCCGAATTTGGATTTAATATTATTGCTTGGTCTGCATCACTAATTGCTCCTAATAAATCTTTCATGTTAAATTTGATTTCTGAGCGACTGTCCCAAGCAACATAATTTTCATTATCCAATTCAATTGCTTTACTTACATCAGATAATGCAGATTTATTATCTTTTAATTCGAATTTATTCCAACCACGATTATTATAGCACATAGAGTTATTTGGGTTTATCTGAATAGCTTTTGTATAATCTATATTACCACCTATGTAATCTTTTAAATTAGATTTTGCATAACCTCGTCCAAAATACCCTTCCTCCAAGTCTGGTTTTAATTCAATCACCTTATTAAAATCCTTGATGGCATTTATGTAATTAGCTGTATAATTATAACACCAACCACGGTAGATGTAAAAATTTTCATCTCGTATAGTGATGGATTGTTCAAGATAATAATTGAAATCTTGTAATGCTTTATCATATATATTAAGTCGAAAATATGTGTATCCCCTATAAAAATAACCATCAGCAATGTCAGGTGCGAGTCTAATTACTTGATTAAACTCACTTATTGCTAGTAAGAATTTACCTTCCCTTAATAAACTCACTCCGGAATCAAAATGTTTTTTTGGATTATTTGCATCTCGTTCTATCTCCAGTTGCCTCTGTAAAGCTCTTTCATTCTTTTCATTATTCGCCTTATTTCGCAAATTGAAATTTATTATCGATTCACTTATTTTCGATTCTACCGATGATATATTTGAGCCTGCAACAGCTAAATTTCCACGTAATAAGATTGGTATGTTTTCTAATTCTGCTTGATGATTTTTCAATTCCTCCACAAATTGAATATTCCGCTGAAAGTGTACACATCAATTCGGAGCAAAGTGTACAACTAAAAAGAATTGATTCGTTATGCAAATATAGTTAATTTTTCTTTCTGAGCGATTCTCCTTTTAAATCTATTTTATTTGCATTTACTGACAATCTGTCCATAATTGCATCGGCTAAAGTTGGGTCGTCGAGGTAGTCGTACCATTTGGCTACCGGAAGTTGTGAAGTTACGATTATAGCCTTTTTTCCGTATCCGTCTTCCATTATTTGCAGCAGTGCCAACTTTACTTCGGTTGTTAGCGGATGCAGTCCGAAATCGTCTAAAATAAGCAAATTCACTTTTTCTATCTGATTAATAAACTTTATATACGTACCGTCGAGCTTCGACTGGGTTATTTTTTCGATTAACCGTGTCATTCCGAAGTATTGTGTTTTGAAGCCCAAGGTGCAGGCTCTTCGCCCCAGCGCGCAAGCCAGATAGCTTTTTCCGCAACCGGTTGCGCCGGTTATCAGAACGTTTTGCGAGCGGTCAATGAAACTGCAATCGGCAAGCGCCAGTAAATCGTCGTTGGTGAAGTTTCGTTGCACATTGCAATGAATGTTTTCAAGCACAGCATTATAGCGTAGCTTACTGAATCGAAGAAACATGGTGGTTTTCTTTTCGGCTCTTTCCTGTAATTCGGCTTCTGCCAACCGCGGCTTGGTATACTTTAGCCATACCGTTGAGTTTTAACTTTGTTAATGCATCTAAAGCAATTTGTGTATTCATTTTATTTCAATATAAAGGTTTAAAAATTAATTATATATAAGCTTCCTTACCTCGGGTATTATCGTGGTAGGGTATGCGGAATAAGGTGGTTTGGGTGTCGGTAATTTTATCCAAGTTTTTCTCTAAAATATTTTTTATTACCCCGTAACTTATCCATGTTCCGGTAAGTGCCCTTTTGCAGGCGGCTTCAAAACGCAGATTTCCGTAAGTTTCCGCCAGACGTTTCAAGCCAAGACAGGCTTTATAGGTTTGTTCAACAAAATCGCGCGATT
>JAIFNC010000317.1 GCA_020047935.1 Bacteroidota bacterium | reverse complement strand
TTTTAATCCCGGAAAGTCTAATAATTTGGATTTTGAACTAAATCGCCATTACTAATTAATATTTCTTTATCGGGAATTGGGAATAATACATGATGATTCTGTATGTTTGTTGCAGCAAACGGATTTCCAACGTTGCATGCACGAACTACTTCAATAAGTTTACCATATCGTACTAAATCGAACCAACGATGTCCTTCGTAGCATAATTCCCACTTTCTTTCGTCAAGTACTGCCGAAAGAAATGCCGATTCGGAAAGTCCGCTTAAATTCGGTAGTCCGGCTCTTGTGCGAATTCTGTTTATTGCGGCATAAGCATCTGCATTCGGGCTTTTGTCGGCACGGCATTGCGCTTCGGCATAAACTAACAGAATATCGGCAAATCTGGTTAAAGGAAAATTGTAAGGCGATTGCCATTCGGTTGAATACCCGCGCTTAGCCGGATCGGGATTATGTCTCCATTTAAAAGCATAATAACGTCCGTCGTTGGTAGGTTCTGTTTTTCCGGTGGCATCAGTAACCATGTAATTTACAACATTATAATCTCTTCGTTTATCGGTGGCCGAATAAGAATTATATAATTCGGGCATCGCATTGCAAATTGAATAAGAAAGGGTAAAGGTCCAATTGCCCGGAGGTCCGTCCCAAGTGGCAAGCTGGCCGCCTTCATTATCGGTTGCAATATATTCAACACTAAAAATATACTCTTTTCCATGTTCTTTTTCCAACGAAAAAACATCGGTATAATTGGCTTCCAAATCGTATCCGCCATTGTCAATCACATCTTTAGCATACTTAGCAGCATTTGCAGCGGCAGAAGGATCTTTTAACGGTTCGCCCGACATTTGCAAATAAGCTTTTGCCAAAAATGATTTTGCAGCAAATTTTGTAGCTCTACCACTTTCATTTAAGGTCGGCAAATTTTCTTCGGCAACTTTAAAATCGGCAATAATTCTGCTATAGGTTTCTGCAACACTGCCGCGAATATTTTTGAATTTATTCAGGTTTGTTTCATCGGTAATAATTGGTACTCCGCCGTAGAATCGTACCAATTGAAAATAATAGAAACCACGTAAAAAGCTTGCTTCGCCTAAAATTCTTGCCTTGGTAGCTTCAGGCATAACCACTTTGTTCTCTTTTATTTTCCCGATAACAACGTTACAACGCGAAATGCCAATATATTGCATTTCCCAAGTAGTACCCGGAATTCGGGAAAAGGCGGTGTAGGTATAATTGCCTATTTCTTTGCCGGTTGCATCCCAAAAACCTTGGTTCACATACATTTCATCGGTTCCGGCTCTGCCCATCATTAACAACCCTTTAAAGTACGAGCCATAGCCCCTATCCATTTGGTGTACTCCAATTGGGTCGTAAGCACCTGTTAAAGCCAAATCAAAATCTTCCGGTGTTGCAAAAAAATTGCCCAATTCCAGATTGCCTTTTGGCGTAATATCTAATTGTTCGGTACACGCAGAAAAGAATAAAACTGTTAGTATAATAATTGTTATCTTTTTCATCTTCAAATAATTTAGTAGGTTAGAATTGAATTTTAACGCCCATCATATAGGTTTTTGCACGCGGAAATCCGCCATAGTCAAAACCTTGAACAAAAGAATATCTATGATCTACTTGGTTTGAAGTAACTTCCGGATCATACCCCGAGTATTTTGTAAATAAAGCCAAATTATTAGCTGTAAAATACACTTTTACGCTTTTCATTTTAGCTTTAGAAGTCCAACTTGAAGGCAGGTTATATCCGAATGAAACAGATTGCAGACGAATAAAAGAACCATCTTCAACCAAATAATCTGCAGGTCGTAACGAAGGCACACCGGCGTATTGCGTACTTCCGCTATTTTCAGGTGTCCAACGGTTTAGCCAATCTGTGGTTTGGTTAGAAGTACCCGATGCAAAAGACGATATTCTTGTTTTAGAAGCATTAAACACATCGTTTCCATAGGAATATTGAAAAACAAAATCGAAATCAAATCCTTTATATGCGAAGTTGTTGCTCCACGAACCAAAGATTTTTGCCGTTGTATTTCCAATAACTGTTCGGTCAAAACCATCAATTTTACCATCGCTGTTCAAATCTTTGTATTTAATATCACCTGCTTTTTCTCCGGCACCGGCTGTAGCAACACCCGTTTTTGGAGTTCCGTCCGCATTAAAATCTTCGGGTTTATAAATACCTTCGGTTTGATAACCGTATAAGTCGTTAATAGAACCACCTACCTTAAGAATTACTTCATCGGTACAAATAGCATCGTAATTTACATCAATATAAATAGGCTCGCCATTGCTTCCCAACGCTTTTATTTCGTTTTTAGTTGTAGTGAAGTTCAATTTCGTATTCCATACAAAGTCCGACTTAGTTTTCAAACTATAGTCAATCGAAAACTCAAGTCCGGAATTTTGAATCTCGCCAATGTTAAACCAACCTTGCGAAAAACCGGTTGATATGGTAACAGGAGTTAAAAGTAACAGGTCTTTAGTTTTAGTAACATAATAATCTACCGTAAAATTAAGGTTGTCGTTAAATAAACCAAAATCGAGGCCGGTATTTTGTTGCTGAGTAGTTTCCCAAGTCAAGTTTCTGTTTTCAAGATTACTTGGGCTTACACCATTGGCTATTTGACCGTTAAAGGTGTAATTCGAATAGGTTTGGTCTAATAATGCGCCCTGAATAGGAACACTGGCGTTTCCAACCTGACCAATACTTGTACGTAATTTTAAGGTTGAAATAAGTGCATTGTCTTTAAGAAACGCTTCATTTTTTATATTCCAAGCCAAAGCACCTGAGTAGAAATTACCCCATTTTTGGTTAATGAATCGCGAGGTTCCGTCTCTTCGGAAAGATAAAGTAGCTAAATAACGATCGCTAAAAGAATAATTGGCGCGGGCAAGAAATGATGCCATAAATAATTCATCGACCGATGAAGAATTTAAAAATTGCGATGCACCTTGAAGCGAATTATAGCCTAAAACTTCGTTTTTAAAATCTCTGGCTTCGGCCCTAAAAAATTCATTTTTTGACGATTGGAAAGAAACACCTGAAACTAAATTAATGGTATGAACATCAAAAGTTTTTGAAACTGTAAAATAGTTTTCATTCGCCAAATTCATTGCATTTATGCCGGCGGTAGCAGCTATACCATTGTTTAGCGCTCCCCAAGGGGTTTTAGTCGAATAAAATTGCTGATCTTTAAGACTGTAAAAATCGACACCAACCGTAGTTTTAAACGATAACCAATCCAATAGTTGAAAATTAGAATAAAAATTACCTATTAAACGGTTAATTCGTTTATCCATTTTTGTGTTGTTTGCAATATCATCCGGATCATCCGAAATACCATTTGCCCAACCATCAAGAATAGATTGCGGCACACCTGCTCTTCTGAATCGGGCTTGTGTATTCATATCTAATTTGTAAGGTTTTGCAATAAGCGAACTTATTACAACACCGGCAGCTGTACCTTCGCGTCCGTCGGTTGGTTTTCCGATATTTAAAATATTACTGTAGGTAATATTACCACCAATGGTAACTCTTTTCGAAAATTCATGATCGACAGAAACACGATTGGTAAACTTTTTAAAATCGGTTTCCATTAACACCGATTTGTTCCGGTTGTAAGAAGTTGAAAAGGCAAAACTGGTTTTATCCGACTTTCCTTGCAAAGTTAGCGAATGATTTTGAGTTATACCTCTTCTGTACACCTGATCTTGCCAATTAACATTCATCAAATCGGCATCGGGGAATACTCGCGGAGTACCATCGGTTGCAGTAAAAAGTCGGTTTGTTGGATTGGTTGTTTGTTGATATTTAGCATAATCGGCAAAACTCATTACCTCAATTCTTTTTTTCATTTCCTGAATTCCGTAATATGAACTGTAGGTAATTCCTGAATTTCCTTTTTTACCACTTTTTGTTGTAATCATAATTACTCCGTTTGCACCACGGTTACCATAAATTGCCGTAGCAGAGGCATCTTTTAAAACTTCAATCGATTGTATATCATCGGGGTTAATATACGAAAATGAACTCATTTGCGAACTGTTGGCTTCCAAATTTCCACCACCTGATGTTGTAACATCGCTAATAGGAAATCCATCGACCACAATTAGGGGCTGCGAGCTTCCGCTAACCGATGTAATACCTCTGATATTCATTTTAGTAGCACCACCGGGTTGTCCGCCCGTAGAACTAATAGATAATCCGGTAACACGACCTTGCAGGGCTTCTTCAATATTGGAAATAGGTTTTTCCTTTAAAGCATCTGTTTGTACCGAACCTACCGAACCGGTAAAATTATTGCGGTTTTGTGTTCCATAACCCACAACAATAACATCTTCCAAGGTATTTTCCAAAGGTTTTAGTTGAATATTAATTGTTGTCTGACCGGCAATATCAACTATTTGTTTTTCAAATCCGGTGAATGAAAAAATAAGTTTGCCTGTTTCAGGCGCATTAATCATATAATTCCCGGCAAGATCCGTAATTGTACCTACTGATGTACCATCAATTTTAATCGTAACTCCCGGAAGAGGAAAGTTGGTATCGTCAATAACTTTTCCTTTAATTTGTGTTTGCGAATAAACCATATTACTAATTAAAGTAAATAGCACAAACAATAAACTTTTAAATGTTAAATTTCTCATACTATTAAATATTTCAATATTATTTGCTTTATTCCACTATTTTAATCGATAATTCATCCATATAAACTTTTGTAGTAACATTAGCACCGCCATCTACTTTTGTTAACCAAAAGTTGTGATAATTATTAATTCTTTCTTTATTATCATCGGGTATGTTAGCTACAAACGAAACTAATTGCCATTCGGTAGTAAGTACTTGTTCGTTTGTACCCCAAACAGAGGAATAATCCCACGGACTCAAAGGGTTATTGGCTAATTGAAACCAACCAATTTTTAAAGCACCTGCCACCTCAGCTTTTAAATACATGCTTACCGTATAACTCTTACCATTTTCTAGTTTTATCATTTTATCCGCAGGCTTGTCGCGGCTCATTAATTCGGCACCTCCCCAATTGTCATAATCGAAATAGGCACAATATTTCGTACCGTTTGCTCCGTTTTCACCTAATAATAAAGGGAATCCGGCTCCATTCCAAGTTTGGAAATCGGTTATTTTTCCATCTTCAAAACTACCGTTGTACATTAATTCAACCGGTCCAACTTGCACCAAAGCATCTTTCACAACAATGGCTTCACTGGCATCTGCTGCCCTTTTTATTTTTAATGAAATTTTAACCGCTTTATTTAAATCGAACTTTACGGTAGGATTTTGCGCTGTTGAAGTTGCAGGTGTACCACCTTCAAACTCCCAAAGCCATGTAGTAGCTCCACCAATTGATTTGTCGGTAAATGTAACTGATTCTCCAACTTTTATTTTAATTGCAGAAGGGGTGAAATTAGCAATTAAAACAGGGAACACTTTTATGGCAAAGTTTTTCGTTTCTTTGCTTCCGTCGAAATATTCAATTTCCAATTTAGCCGAAACATCGCCTTCTTCGGTAAAAACAACTTGTACAACGGGTTTGCCGGATGTTGCAGGAATTCCGCCCGGGAAAGTCCAAGTTCTGGTTTTAACTCCAAGCGATACATCAATAAACTCCAACGAGGCACCATTTGCAACGGTTTTATCTGCCGATACGGTAGCCGATAATTCTTTGGTTTGTTCCTCCGATTTTCCGTAATCCTTTTCGCAAGAACTAAATGCCATAATTCCCAAAACTGAGAATAGCAAATACCTTTTAAAAAAAGTGTTAAATGATTTCATAAATTTTCATTTTCTAATGATTTAAATATTTTGTTCAATGCGGCTATAATTTTTTTCGGTATAACTTTTGGATTCAAAGATTAACACTCATTACCTACATGAAAGTGTAATATATTGTAATTTAAATATTTAAATATTTCTTTAGGGAGGTAATTAAAAGCAAAATATAGGCTTTAAAAAAGAGTAAATGGTTTAGCCGTTGCTTGAATTTGACGTATAATTTTTTGGCGAAACCCCGAATTGGTCTTTAAATGCTCGGGCAAAATAGGATTTGTTTGAAAAACCGGTCATGTACATTACTTCGGTAACCGATGAATTATCTTTTGCCAAAATTTGTGCTGCTCTTTTAAGTCGAATAGAACGAATGAAGTCGCTGATTGATAGATCTGTCAAGGCTTTTATTTTCCTATATAATTGAGGCCTGCTAACTCCAACTTCGGTACTTAATTCATTCACTCCAAATTCGGAATCCGAAATATTTTGCTCAATTACGGCAACTATTTTTTTCAGCAATTTCTCGTCATATGTTGTAAAGGTAATTTCGGAAGGTTCAATATCTAACTTAGTTTTAAACTTTTGCCTAAGTATTTCTCTGGATTTCAACAGATTAAATATACGCGCTTTAACAATTTTAATATTGAATGGTTTCTGAATATACGCATCGGCACCGCTCTCATAGCTTTGAAGTCGGTGAACCATAGAAGTTCTGGCTGTAA
>JAIFNC010000124.1 GCA_020047935.1 Bacteroidota bacterium | reverse complement strand
TGATTTCATATTATTTTTTTTATTGAATTAAAAACGATGCAAAATTAGATTAAAATCAGATTAAAACAATAGTTTTTATCTTTTTTTTTCATTTTTTTTGAAAATATTTTTAAAATGCTTATTTTGAAAGCTTTACGTGAAATATAAAAATAAATTCAGGTAGAATTTGCAAGTTTTTTAAAGGCAGCCTTTAAAAAGTCAAGGTAGTTTTTAAAGGCAGCCTTTAAAAAGTCAAACATAAGTTTTTTCAAAAGAAGAATAAAAAAGCCAAAAAGTAATTTTCATCAAATTCTTTTCGGCTTAGGCTAATTTAGCCATAGGCTCGCTTAAAACGAAGCTATGGCTAATTTAATTATTATTTGTTTTCTTTAGCTGCTTCAATAATCCAAGGCGGAACGGATAGCAAGCCAACGTTTGGGGCAATTTGGTTATAGGTTTCTGCCAATTTGGCAAGCATTCCTACACCCTTGCGCAACAAAGCTACGTTTTTATTCAGTTTAGAGTCTTTATCCTTCAAATTTTCAATAAATTTAGCTACCTTGTATTTTGTGTTTTCCGAAACCGGTTTGTTTTCAACCTTGCAATTCTTCGCATCCTCAACCGCCTTTTCAAAATCGGTTATTTGTTGAAGAATGGCTTCACGGTCGGGCTTACCGATTGCTTTTTTGAAAATAGAACCTTCTGTGTTTATTGCCTTTTTCAGCTCACCGTTCTTTTCAATCCAGTGGTCTATTTGTACCGATATTGTAATGTTTATATCTACTGTTTGCTCTTGTTTTTGTTTTTGTTCTTGTGCTTGTTTTTGTTCTTGATGGTTTTCTTGATTAATATTAAACACAAAAGAATTTCCATCTTTCTCAAAGAAATTAGCCATTTTCTCATTTCTATTTTCGCGTATGTCTTTAATATCTACAAGTTCAACAGCATTAAGCATTTTTGTAATGGAAACCATACTTCCCGATTTAGAACATTGCGCTAACCCCTTATTTTCTTGCAGATTACTCAAATTAAGTAAATTAAGTAACGCAGGATATTCAAAAAAATGAATATCTTCGTTCGTTTTTGCCTTTTCAGCACATCGGTTGCAAAGGCAGGGGACTTTTTCGGTTATTATCATTTTCTTAAAATCGGCAAGCAATTTTTTCAGTTCCCGGTCAATACTTCCCAATAATTTTTTTGGTTCCATGCCGGCAATTTTAACATAAATAAACCTGTCTAAATTGGAAATTTCGGCAAAATTTACGCCATCGCTTACGTGGCATTTATTGCTCCAAACCTTATCGGAACTCGGAATCATGTCGCTAAGCGCCACAATAAGTTGCATCATAAAACCATACGGAATACGGTCGGGAAATTCGTAAACCAATTGCAAACTTTGAATGCTATAGTCCCACTCATCGGCTTGCGATTCGAGTAAATAAGTTGGAACAATATACAAACCTATGTCGTTGGCTTCGTACATAAGCCCAAATTTTTTCATCAGGTGTATAAGGTGCTTACCATCGGAGTAAAAAGCATCGTTGCCCCAAATGGCGCGAATATCCGTTTCAGTAAGTTTTCCCTTTTTAACTTTTGCTATCGGTTCTTTTTCATGTTCATTACGTTTATTCAACACCTTATAAACATTATCGAGCAAGCGATTTAGGTTTAAATACACACGGTCTTCCAAAAACCTATCGTTGTAATAGTGTTTCAGTACACCAAGCCTCGATAAATAATTGCTTGTTTTATTCAGTTCTTCGCCAATTTCAATATTTGCAAGTTTGGCATATTCCGAAATAGATATCCAATCTTTATTAATTCCGAGTAAGGTTTTTCGTAACTCGGCACGCGACTTTGGTACTCGCTGCACAAACTGTTTCATATCTTCTATACCTACTCTTAACTTACGTTGCAATTCTTTAATTTCAACTTCGGGTGCATTCAAATCAACCGTAAGGTAATTTCGCAGAAATTTGAACTTGTTTTGCCACGATGCTTCCATAAATACCGGCACTTGCGAACCTTCTATGTTCCCTACAACAAACAAATTACTGTCGGTTTCGGCAAGTTGTTCTACCGTACCCAACCAATAACGGTGTTGCTCGTCGGTACAGCCTTTAAGTCCGTTAATAACATACACAAAAAACGTATTATCCTCAAAAAACATCTGATGTGTACCTCGGTAAATTTCTTGCCCTGCCAAATCCCAAATATTTACACGCATTTGCTTTTGTTTGCCTTCAAAATAGAAATCCGGTTTCCATGTATCAATTTCTATTTTCACGGTTGAATTACTGCTTGCATCTAAACGTTTTTCGGGATTAAGCAGGCGTTTTTTTAAACTTGTTTTACCGGCAGTACCCTCGCCCAGCAACATCATTTTCACTTCAAAAATATAATCTTCGCCTTCGCGTATTATTTTACTAAAATGTTCGCGTACAGCATCTTTACCGTCCTTAACCACGGTTTGCGGCGGGTCGGTTAAGGTTTCCATTTTGTCGATATTAAAATCGTTATCGGCAGCAGCAAAAAAACTTTGCCATACCGATAAATCGGTAAGTTGGTTTGCGGTAAGGTATAGGTATTTTAGATTAGGCACCTGCTCGGGTGTAAAACCCAATTCGGTAAGCTTATTTTTACTTAAATCTATCAGTTCCAAATTCGGATATACACCGCTAAGGCTAAGCTTGGTAAGTCCGTTGCCGAAGATCGACAAGGTTTTCAACTGTGGGCAATTTGGCAAATCGAGTTGTTGCAGCCTGCAATTGTTGGCATTTAGGTACACCAACCCATAGGTTTGCTCCGGTGGCAAAGGCTCAAATAGAATTTCTTCCAATTCTTTATCGAAACGTGTATCATTCTTCAAATCGTTGGCAAAGTATGCAAAACGCAAATTGCTATTATGTTTACCAAACACAAAACGCTTGTTTTCAATAGCATTTTTTGTTCTCGGAAGGCTGTCGGTAAGTTCCTTTAATTCGGAATAGGTGTACGCTGTATTTCCCATTTCTAAAAAATTAAATATGTAAAGGCAGGACTTCCGCCAAGGTATCCGCCGTAGCTACTAACCCTGCCCATAAAAGCGTTGCCCGAACGCTATATTTGCTGTTCCGACCTTGGGAACAAACAGGTGCAATAATCTGTCCTTAAAGCGCCATCCGGCCATTTCTTTTGGGCTGCGGGACGAACAGCAAACGAAACCCCAAATTGTTGTTACTGTTGAAGGGGTTGTTGTTGTTGCGGTTGCCAACAGCGGCGTTGTCTGCATTGTTGAAGTACGAGCCGCCGCGGTTCACACGGTTCGAACCCACGATTACTGCCCCAAACCGAAAAGAACTTGTTGTCTGAACGATTTACATTGTGCGAAATTAACAAAAGAATACAAAGCTTGTACACGTTGGGCAAAAATTTCTTCCGGCCAAAATCCGGCATCCAATAATTGATAAAACCACTTCAGTTTTTTTGAAAATCGCAGTCTGCTTCTTTTAGAAAGTAACAAACGACCCGAATCAAGTACATAACCTAAAAATACCGGTTTATTTTTCACATGGTTCAAAGCAAATATTTTTAAACTCAACCCTAATTTTTGTTCCAAAAACAATTTAACCGCATTTCCGGCTTCGAGCAATTCTTTTTTATTGGTGTGCCAAAGCATTAAATCGTCCATATATCGAACGTATGCTTTTATTTTAAGATTATGCTTAATAAATTTATCGACTTCATCGAGGTAATGATTTGCAAAATACTGACTTGTAAGATTACCGATAGGCAAACCCCTGTTCTCGGAAGTGGAATATGACTCAATAATTTTGTTAAAAACGCTGATTAGATTTTCATCTTTAAAACGATTACGCAATTGAAACAATAAAACATCATGCTGAATACTGTCGAAATACTTGCGAATATCGAGTTTTAAATAATATTGGTTTTGTTTATTGAAATGCATGGCACGTTCCAAGGCTTTATGTGTTCCTTTTCCTTTTCTTGTTGCATACGTATCGTCGATTAAATAATTATCGAAATACTTATGACACACATTCATTAACGCATGGTGCATTACTCTTTCGGGGAACGAAGCAGCACAAATAATACGTTCTTTCGGGTCATAAATGGTAAAATAGTTATAATTTCCAACATCTAATGTCCCGTTTAATAATGCATCTTTCAATTCCAGTATATTGGCATACAAATTCTTGGCATACTTTTGCACTTCCGGTTTGATTTCTTTGCCTTTTTTTGCTTTATAAAAAGCCAACGAAATATTTTCAACCGTTGCAATTTCATGCATCAATAATTTTGCCCTTACCATAACTCTTTTAATTATTTTGTTGCAACCATTCTGTTAGTATTCTGTTCCCCCATTTTTTCAGTTTATCGGCATTTACACCTTTGGCATTTTTCAACGACTCTGCCGACAATTCCTCTAATTTCGCCATTGTTGCCAAATCGGCATCGGCAAAAATCTGAAATGCCATTAATCCTTCGGAATCTGCAATTGTTTTACGCAAAACTCTTAACTTTGAAAAAATTGCAAACTCTTTATCTTCAAGCACTTTCATATAATCAACTTTTACCGGCTTTTGCTGCTGCGAATCGGATTGAATATACGAAACCGAAATACACCAATAAGTTCCCATATCGGTTTGCAACAGATGTTTTTCGGTATCTACTACTTTATGTGTACGCAAAAAAATGTTCAATTCATCGGCAAAATCATCGCCGTTAAAAACCGGAATATTAAAAAATTTGTATTGCATATTCATTTTATTGATAAGAAAAATAATTTATATTTTTAACGAATAAGCCCCCAAGCAGCCAGTTACGCAAGGCTGCCGCCATTGCTTCACCGGCCGCTTGCCGGCTTATTCGTTTTTGCCCAAAAGAAATGGCCGAATAGCACTTTAGAACTGCGGGACGAACAGCAAACGAAACCCCAAAAAGTTGAGACTGAGAAAGGGGTAGCTGAGGTTGCGGTAGCCAACAGCGGCGTAGTCCGCATAGTCGAAGTACGAGCCGCCGCGGTACACACGGTACGAACCCTGTGCAGCACCAACCGGATTTTTCAGCCCGGCTTTATCGTAATCGCCACGCCAATCCCAACACCATTCCCACACGTTACCGCTTAGGTCGTTCAAACCCAAGGCATTGGGGAATCGCTGCCCTACAGGACGAGTTTCGGTATCGTTGTTGCTTTCGTACCATGCCACAGCGTCAATCAGCTCGCTGCCGGCATAGCTTCGACTACGCTCAGCTACCGCTCTACCGGGCTCAGCTTCCGAAACTGCTTCACCACCGCGTGCGGCGTATTCCCATTGTGCTTCGGTTGGCAACCGAAAACCGGGTTTTTCCGGATAAAAATCGACTTTCCATTTTATTTTGTCAGACTCATTTTTATTGTTCGGGTCTTTTATGTTTTTATCTATATGGTAGCACGAATCGGTAATACCCGCCAGCTTATTAAGTTGGTCGCAAAATTCAATGGCATCGTACCAAGTTACCTGTTCTACCGGGTGGTTATTACCTTTAAACCGCGAAGGTATTTCGCCCATAACCGCAGCATATAATAATTGCGTTACCGCAAATTTTGCCATATAAAATGCCGAAAGTTGCACTGCGGCACCATCGCTGCGCATATAACTGCCGGCAGGCACATGCACAAACGGATATAATATTTCGTTTGCGTTTTGCTTAATTATCAAGTGCCATTGGTTGTCGGTTGTCTTTTGCAACGCTATATCGGTTGAATTCATAGGAATGCCTTGCATAATTGAATATTTTTAAGTAACAAATGTAGAAAAAAATTACCAAGAATAAAGGGGGTAATTGAAATATTACTACTCAAAAATAAAAAAGCCATAGGCTCGCTTTAAACGAGTCTATGGCTATCTAACTTCTGTCTTCTGAAATCTGTTATCTGAAATCTGCCTTCTACGCTCTAAACGACGCAATCAACTCTTCCAACGCTTTAATTTTGGTTTCGGCATCGGCTTGTTTTTTGCGTTCGGCATCAATAACTTGTGCGGGTGCGCCGGCTACAAATTTCTCGTTGCTCAGTT
>JAIFNC010000051.1 GCA_020047935.1 Bacteroidota bacterium | reverse complement strand
CAATGCTGCTATCAATTCAATGGTTGTAGTTAGTAAAATCTCTTTCAAATAGTTGCTCTATCTGTTCTTCGTCTGCATGCACTACACTAAATATTATGCCCGGGCATTAGTTCGTACAATCAATCACTTTTATTTTTTTCAATTCAATATTAGCCGGTCCATATGCTGTTTCGCCGCACAATACTCCATCAATACCATACCATTGTTGAGACATGACAAAGGCATCCTTTTTCCCATCTTTAAACTCTATCTCTACATTAAAGGCTTTAAGACCAACGATATTTTCATTTAAAAAAACAATTTTATTGATTTTTTCCCATTCAAAGAAAAGGTTTATACCTCCTTTTTCTACTTTTATACCTTTATCATTTTTCGAGGGGCCAAATCCACCGGAATACAACAGATATACATTCCTTAGACTGATTTGCTCCTTTGCCAATGTTGTAAGAACAACACTATTCCCTTGTGTCTTCTTTATTTCAATACCTTCTGTCTTTTTCTCATTGCTATTTGAATTCTTTGGATGTACTTCAATGATGTCTTCTTTAATTTCTTTGGATTCTATAGTTCTAATCATTTCTTCAATCTTTTTTTTCAAATTTGAAATTTCGAGGTCTTTGCTTTGAATTTCCTTTTTTAGTGCATCTAAATTAGTTCCACCAAATATTTGTACAAGTTTATTTATTATTTCATTGTTGCCTAATTCTCCTCCTTCCAACGCTCTTAAAAACAAGGGGAGGTCTTGTTTATCGAATTCATTTGATAATACAGGAACTAATTTTCTTAATCCTTCCGTATAACAATGATTCAAAAAAGCAGTATACTCTCTCTTAACCCATGGAGAACTCATTGAGTTTTTAGTGCATATCAATAAAAAATGTCTACTCTTATCCAAAGAAGATTGAATTATATCGAACCAAGACTCACCCAATCTATCTTTTAGAGAGGCATTAGACCAAAAAACTCTTAACCCATTAAGACAAAGCCCTTGCCAAATAGGCTTAGTAAGCTCTTCGTCTTTTGAAGAAAAGCTGATAAAAACATCATAATCGAATATATTTTGATTCATATTTTTATATGTTTTAATTAATATAAGGATGCTTTTAATTTATGTACGCTAAGTTAATGTAGCACACCGGTTCTTTTTTTACCTTTTGCTTAACGTTTCTATACCCCCTTCTTTTTCCGGTGTAGATAATTCGTGATAAATAAAACACTCGTGATAGTTTTTCTTAAATCCTTAAATTTGTTTAATTAGTCCATTACTTAAAAATAACCCCATTGCATTTCCCATTCCAAATAAGGAATAAAAAGCTCAACAACTAAAGTATAAAGCTAAAACATTTGTTCGATAAAAACAAATTACCGCTTTTTCTGATTACTTGGTACATAATACGTTGTACTTGCAACAATTTTTTCAATCATCCGGAATTTACCAAACCTACCTTTTCAAAAAAAATATTGCGAATAGTATAAGAATTATTAGCTTTGCAAATAAATATTAAACTGCTGCTTCCATGGAATATAATACACGAAAAGAAAGATTGAAACTGCCCGAATACGGCAGAAATGTTCAGAATATGGTTAATTTGGCATTGGCAGAACCAAACCTCGAAAAACGTATTGAATTGTCGCACGCAATTGTAGGTGTAATGGGAAATTTAAACCCGCACCTGCGCGATATTGGCGACTTTAAACATAAGCTTTGGGATCATTTGGCAATTATGTCCGATTTTAAACTTACTGAAGCATCGCCTTATCCGGTGCCGCTACCCGAAAAACTGTACGAACGTCCGGCACCGCTGCCTTATGTTTCGTCGAATATTCGTTTTAAACATTACGGCAGAACCGTAGAAACCATGCTCGAACAAGCGTTGCAAAACGAAAACCTCGATGAACGCATGGAATTGATTCGTCTTTGTGCCAACCACATGAAAAAGTCGTATATGACATGGAACAAAGAATCGGTAACCGACGAAATAATTTTCGATGCCATTCGCGATATTTCACGCGGCAAAATTAGCCTAAGCAACGAGTTCCAATTGGCCGATGTACGCGACCATGTTCAGAAATTGAACAAAAACCAGAAGAAAAAACGCATGTAATTTTTTTTGAAAATTCCTATGAATACTTTCAGAATACAAGGCGGAAAACCATTGAAAGGCAATTTGTATCCGCAAGGAGCAAAAAACGAAGCATTACAAATTATTAGTGCGGTTTTGCTTACCAACGAGCCGGTTACCATTCATAATATACCCAACATTGTGGATGTTATGAAGCTTATTGAGTTGCTTGAATGCATGGGCGTTGAAGTTAAAAAACTCGAAACCGAGGGTTCGTTCCTTTTCCGAGCAGCCAATGTAAATGTTGATTACATGTTGTCGGAAGAATTTTTGGATAAAGGCGCCGGACTTCGCGGTTCTATTATGATTCTGGGTCCGCTGTTGGCTCGTTTTGGCAGGGGTTATATGCCCAAACCGGGCGGCGACAAAATTGGACGACGCAGATTAGATACCCACTTTTTAGGCTTCGAAAAACTGGGCGCTACTTTCAATTTCGATATTGATAAAGCGTTTTATTCGGTTGAAGCCAAAGAGCTTAAAGGTGCCTACATGCTGCTCGACGAAGCATCGGTAACCGGAACCGCCAACGTAATTATGGCTGCTGTGTTGGCAAAAGGCGAAACTACCATATACAATGCCGCTTGCGAACCGTATATTCAGCAATTGTGCAAAATGCTTAACCGAATGGGGGCAAAAATTACCGGTGTCGGTTCAAATTTGCTTACCATTACCGGAGTTGGCGCTTTACACGGAACCGAGCATCGCATATTGCCCGATATGATTGAAATAGGCAGTTTTATTGGTCTGGCAGCCATGACAAAATCGGAAATTACCATTAAAAATGTAGCTTACGACGAGCTTGGGGTTATTCCCGGAACGTTTGCCAAATTAGGCATTAAGTTAGAGCGCCGCAACGACGATATTTTTATTCCCCGGCAAGATTCGTACACCATCGATACATTTATCGACGGTTCTATACTAACCATTGCCGATGCGCCTTGGCCCGGCTTAACCCCCGACTTGCTGAGCGTGTTGCTGGTTACCGCAACCCAAGCCAGAGGCAGCGTGCTTATTCACCAAAAAATGTTTGAAAGCAGGCTGTTCTTTACCGATAAACTGATTGACATGGGCGCACAAATTATACTTTGCGACCCGCACCGAGCTACAGTTATTGGGCTAAACAGACAATATAATTTGCGTTCAACCGTTATGACTTCACCCGATATTCGTGCCGGAGTTGCCCTGCTTATTGCAGCACTTTCGGCCGACGGTACAAGTATTATTCATAATATAAACCAAATTGATAGAGGTTACCAAGCCATAGACCAACGATTAAATGCCATTGGAGCTTCTATTGAACGAATTTAAACATTTATTAATTTAATAATTTGAACCCTATGATTGGTTGGAAAAATTTAATGTTCATGGCACTAACTGCTTCAGTAAGTATATTAATTGTAGCTTTTGCGCCAAGTAATAACGAGCCTCAAGCTAAAAAAGATTTGGTTTTGGTTGAAGCATCGGCAAACGGAATTGGTATAAACATAGGCGATACAGCACCCGAAATTAATATTGCAGGCGCCGACGGTAAAAACATAGCACTTTCCGCGCTTCGCGGTCAGGTGGTTTTAATCGACTTTTGGGCTTCGTGGTGCCGACCTTGCCGTATGGAAAACCCAAATGTTGTTAATTCGTACAACACCTTTAAAGACAAAGAATTTAAGATAGGTAAAGGTTTTACCGTATACGGTGTTAGCTTAGACCAAAGCAAAGAAAAATGGTTGCAGGCCATAACCGACGATAAATTGGTTTGGACAAGCCATGTAAGCGAATTGGCAGGTTGGAAATCGACTCCCGGAAGCGTTTATCAGGTAAACGGTATTCCGATGAACTTTTTAATTGACGGAAATGGCGTTATTATCGGTAAAAATCTTCGCGGTGTAGATTTAGACAAAGCACTGGAAGATTTTCTGAAATAGAAAAAAACAATCATATAAGAAATGCATCGAAAACCACGATGCATTTTTTTTTGAAAAATTCGGTTTAAATCGAAAAAAAACGTATAACTTAGCTTTGAATTAATCTCAAACTATTTATATGAAAAAATTAGCTAAATTATTGGTAATTGTTATTATCGGAATTTCAGCAATGCCAATGCTTGCCCAACAAACAGCCGACGATTTTATTAAAGAGGCTCAAGAAGCACTTAAAGTAAAAAACTACAAAGAAGCGAGTACGGCGTTGCAATTTGCGATGTTGGAAGTAAATAAACTGATGTCGTCCGATATTCAGTCGAAACTGCCTCAAGAAATTAACGGTTTTAAACTTACCGCAAACGACAATTCGGGCGGCGCCGGAGCCATGGCAGGCATGGGCGGCGGTTCGGTAATTTCGGGCGAATACCACAAGCCCGGTGCCGAAAACGCCGAATATGCCGAAGGCGAATCGGAAAACTATTTCGAAATTTCAATTATTGCTAACTCACCCTTGGTTTCGAGCCTTAGCATGATGCTTAGCAACCCGATGTTTATGGCTGCCAGTCCCGGAAGTAAAGTGGTAAAAGCCGGTACTAAAAAAGGCATTTTGAAAAAAGAATCGGACGACGAATATTCGTTTCAAGTGCCTTACGGAAGCTCATTGATGACACTTAAAGGCTACAGTTTTAAAACCGAAGCCGAATTTGTTGCCATTGTAAATGCCGTAAATTTTGACGAATTGGCTAAAGCAGCAGGCGAATAATAGTTTATTTTTGTTTCTTAACTATCGTATTCAAAAATAAGCCTTGACAAGGTTTTTAACTTTGTCAAGGCTATGTTTTTGTTGTTTGCATCAGATTTAATCTGAAAGTTTACCAAATAATCAGTTAATTTTAGTTTTACTATGAAAAAATCAATCATTGTAATTTGTTTGTTATTACTTGTTTTAAACATAGTAAGTGCTCAAACCAAATTACCCGGCATTAAAGTTCGTACCCTCGACGGAAAAGAAGTGTTGGCTACAGAATTTTCTAACAACGGAAAACCATTCGTTATCAGTTTTTGGGGTACGTGGTGCAAGCCTTGTTTGCAAGAACTGCAAGCCATTGCCGACCATTATACCGACTGGAACTCCGAATCGGGTTTCAAACTTATAGCCGTTTCAACCGACGATGCCAAAAACTCGGCAAAAGTAAAGTCGTTTACTCGCGGAAAAGCCTGGCCTTTCGAAATATATACCGACTCAAACCAAAACCTATACCGTGCACTTAACATTACCAATTTGCCTTTTATGCTTATAGTAAATGCACAAGGCGAAATTGTGTATTCGCATTCGGGCTATGTACCGGGCAGCGAAACCGAAGTTTATAAACAGTTTAAAGAAATTTTAGAAAAAGGCAGTGCTCAATAAAAACCGAGCAACAAAACAAAACCATGAAAAATTTACACGTATTGGCAGTTGCCGTAAGTTTATTTTTTGGAACGAAAAATATACATGCACAATTTTTAACCGGAGCAAATTTTAGCGGCAGTTTCGAAACAAAAAATCAGCTTTTCCGAACCGATAATAACATTGGCGCCACGGTACCGAACGATAAAATTGGGTCGAATAATTACTTAAAACTCGATTTTTCGAAAGGAATTTTTGTAGCCGGAATGCGCTACGAAGCTTATTTGCCGGTAATTTTCGGCTATTCGCCTTTATACAACGGCAACAAAATTGTAAACCGATTTTTCGGCATTCGTAAAGATAAATTCGAACTTACCGTGGGTAATTTTTACGAACAATTTGGCAGCGGCTTGGTTTTTAGAGCCTACGAAGACAGGCAATTGGGCATCGATAATTCGGTAGACGGTGTAAGTATAAAATTCAATATAATAGAACCGGTTACAATTAAAGCAATTTACGGCAAGCAACGACTTGGCATGGAAACCGGCAACGGAATTATTCGCGGCATAGATGCCGAATTGGATGTGTTTGGACTGCTTAAAAGCAACACGGCAAATTACTTATCGGTTTCCGGTTCGTTGGTAAGCAGGTACGAAGCATACACCGGCGGACTGTCAACCGTTCCGGAAAATGTAACTGCTTATTCGGCACGATTCGATTTTGTAGCCGGTAATTTTGGCCTTAATTCCGAGTACGTACAAAAAAGCTCCGACCCTCATTTGCTTAATAAATACAGCTACCGCAAAGGGAGAACCTTGCTGATTAATAGCTCTTACTCGCTCGAAGGCATGGGCATGAATGTAAATTTGCGCCGAACCGAAAACATGGACTTTAGAGCCGAACGTGAGGCAGTAAACTCCGATTTGCTTATAAACTACGTTCCGGGTTTAAGCAAACAGCACAAATATTCGGTGTTAAATTTATATCCGTATGCGGTGCAGTCAAATAACGAAATTGGCGGACAAATCGATTTTTATGCCACTGTACCCAAAGGTACGTTCTTGGGCAAAAACTACGGAACCTTAATTTCAGCCAATTTTTCGACTTATTATGAAATGGATACCATAGCAACAACCAATGCCGAAGCGTTTAATTCCGATTTCTTTGCCGTTAGCAAGACCAAATATTTTCACGATTTCAATGTTGAAATAGAAAAAAAATGGTCGAAAAAACTAAAAACCACCTTAACTTATGCCAATATTTATTATAACAAAACCAAATTGGAAGGCGAAGCCTACGAAATAGTTAAAAGCAATTCGGTGGTTGCCGATTTTTTGTATTTTATAAACGAAAAAAATAGTCTGCGTATCGAACTTTCGCATTTGGCAACCAAAACCGATTATTTAAATTGGGTTGGAGCTATGGTAGAATACGGTGTAGCACCTTATTTTACTTGCTTTGTGTCCGATTTGTACAACTACCAAGGCAACAAACGGGCACATTATTACAATACCGGTTTTGCCATAAGCAAAGGCGATTTGAATTTTTCGTTGCGCTACGGTAGGCAAAAGAAAGGCGTATTGTGCGTTGGCGGAGTATGTACACAAGTGCCTGCTTTTTCGGGTTTTGTTGCCGGACTTACGGTGGCATTCTAAAAAAAAGTTCACCCTCTCACTAAATTTGCTATATTTTTAAATAGCGTCACTGTTTAGACAGAACCGATTTTTATCTTTCCAACTTAAAATTCTCTCCCAAATATTTTTTCCGTACTTCGGGGTCTTCCGAAAGCTCTTTGGCAGAGCCTTGTTTTAGAATTTTACCTTCGTACAATAAATAAGCACGGTCGGTTATAGTTAAGGTTTCGTGCACATTGTGGTCGGTAATTAAAATACCAATATTTTTGGCTTTCAATTGCGAAACAATATTCTGAATGTCCTCAACCGCAATTGGGTCGATACCGGCAAACGGTTCGTCGAGCAATAAAAACTTAGGGTCAATAGCTATGGCTCGTGCAATTTCGGTTCTGCGACGCTCGCCACCCGAAAGCTGAATACCCAAGCTTTTGCGAACTTTTTCTAACCCGAATTCGTCAATTACCAATTCTAAGCGTTCTTTTTGCTCTT
>JAIFNC010000150.1 GCA_020047935.1 Bacteroidota bacterium | reverse complement strand
GGTTCGTATTATTGGCGACTATTGCATTGGTGCCAACGGTGCGGTAAAATCGGTTTTATTGCTTTCCGATGTTCCGCTGAATGAAATAAAGGAAGTAGTACTCGATTACCAATCGCGCACATCGGTAAATTTGGTGCGTGTTTTGGCCCGTAAGTTCTGGAATATAAGCCCCGAATGGATAAAAGCCGAACCCGGTTTCGAAACTTCTTTTTCGGGTACAACGGCCGGAGTTATTATTGGCGACCGCACGTTTAAATTACATCGGAAATTTAAGTACGTGTATGATTTATCGGAAGAATGGAAAAAATTTACCGGTTTGCCCTTTGTTTTTGCTGCTTGGGTTACCAATAAATCGTTGCCCGAAAGTTATATAACTGCTTTTAATAAAGCCTTGGCATTTGGTATTCAGAATACCGAAAAAGCTGCAAACGAGTATCTGGCTGCCAACCCCGACCCGGGAACCGATTTAATTTCGTACTTAACCAACGATATTGATTATAATTTCGATAATAAAAAACGAGAAGCGTTGGAATTGTTTTTGAACTATTTGAAGGAAAAGGTGTAGGTTTGAAACGAAAAAATGCTTTGACTTGGCTTTTAGGCTTTGTCAAAGCATTTTGTTTTTAGTATTTTTTTCATTCTTTTTTATCAAGTATATATTGCATTTTTTCCAATAACTGTTCTTTATCCGGCAAATACAATTGATATTTTGATACAAAGATTTTGTTTGATATCCCACCTGTCGCATATTCCACTAAAATTTCGTGTTTGTGTTTTGTCAAAATAATTCCTATTGGTGGATTATCGCCTTTCACGTTCTCTTCCGTTTTGAAATAATTCAGATACATATTCATCTGTCCTATATCTCCATGTTTTACTTTACTGACTTTTAAGTCAATAAGTACGAAACATTTTAGTATTCTATGGTAAAACACCAAATCCACAAAAAAATGCGTATTGTCTAATGTTATTCTGTATTGTCTTGCAATGAAAGCAAATCCTTTACCCAGTTCAAGCAAAAATAGTTGTAAATTGTCTATGATTTTCTTCTCCAACTGTTTTTCGTTGTACTTGAAATTCTCTGGAATTTTCAAAAATTCGAGTACAAACGGTTCTTTTATAATATCTTTGGGCTTAACAATAATTTGCCCTTTTTGAGAAAGTTCTAAAACTCCCTTTTTATCTTTGCTTAATGCAAGTCGTTCAAATAGTGCAGAATCAATTTGTCTGCGAAGCTCTCTTATTGATAATTTAATGCCCCCAAGACAATTTTCCGGACAGTGTCTGGAAAATTGGGTATTTTAAATAAAATAAGCGCATTAGATAAATGTTACTTTTGCCGTATAATCAATTTTGAATCTCTGAAATCGTAAATAATTGGAGGATTATACTACCTGAATTACCGCTAATCTGGTGCTAAGTGTCATGTTACGGGTTTTATTTTTCAGTTCTTTCTGTTATAATGCAGCATTTTTCTGAATATTTTTCATGGTTTTATAAAAATTTTCCACTAATTCCGTAATAAGGGTATTAAAGTCGATTTTCTCAGCTTTAATCCAATCGTCAATTTCCTTACGTACCGGAATTTGGGCATTTCGTATCCACACTATTTTTCCGCTTTCAATGTCTTCGTCGGTAATTGCCGGAATGTCCGAATAATCAATTTTATCGTCATCGTATTCAATTAATTCTTCCGGTACATCAATTCCATTTTTGCCCAATAAAACGGCATCAATTACATCTATTTTTGCTTCAGTGAAATTTACTTCCACTTCTGGATTGAATTCTCCTGCTTTAATTAAATTTAAAGCATCTTCAACCGATATTTTATTTGCTTCCATAACTATTTTATTTCTTTACTATTATAACTAATTCGTTCCTTTTTGTTTGCATATCTGGCAGAAATTAGCCTTGTTGCATCGCTAATTGTATAAACAACTACAATTATAGCCTTAAACATTTTCCCAATAGTTATCCAACGTTTTTCGCTATAATCAAATCTATTGTCTTCCGACAATGTGCGGTTTTTATCATTGAAAACTTCTTTTGCATCGTTAAAATCAATACCGTGTTTTTCTTGGTTTGATTTGTTTTTATTTTCGTCCCACTCAAATTCCATTCGATTTTAGTTTTTTTCAAAGTATCGAATTCTCCACAACTTCAATTTCTTCCAATGTAAGTTCATACAACTCATACACCATACGGTCAATTTCTTGGTCTGTTTGGTTTATTGTTGCGCTAATTTCTTTTACAAGCTTGCTTTCGGTAATAAAATAGTCTTCCCACTCGGCTTTTTTATTTAACGACAGTTTAATTTTTTGTTTTTCCAATTCTTTCAGAAAATCGGCGTAACTTAATCCGTACCAATTTTCTAACTTTTTCGTCAGGCTTTCGAGCCCA
Organism: Bacteroidota bacterium; assembly: GCA_020047935.1. Classification (GTDB taxonomy): domain Bacteria; phylum Bacteroidota; class Bacteroidia; order Bacteroidales; family JAIFNC01; genus JAIFNC01. The sequence continues at coordinate 5,439 of JAIFNC010000150.1, read as the reverse complement.
AATTCGCGTTGCAGGTTGCGTGTAAATTTACCTGCATGTTCGTGCAATGCTTTATTTAAACAAAGCATTTGGTCGGCTTTTTCGATGAAAGGTTTTTGGGCTTCTTTGGAAATGGCTTTAATTGGGATATTTCGAACATCGTTAATCAATATCTTCGGGAAAAGTCCTTTTTTTGCTTTTGGCGAAACATTGTTATGATACCAACCTATTAATTTTGAGTTTAATATAGTAAGTAAAAATTTTAAATGTAACAAGTTTTTTTCATTAATGACATTGATAATTGAAGGATTATTATAGAGTTGTTTTTCTAAATAATTACAATTTAGTGTTTGACTTGTTATTTCTCTGATCAATACTCTTGGGTATTCAAAAAACTTGGGTGGCACATACGATGCTAGATGTTTTCCATATTTTACATAGCTTTCTGATTCTGTATTGTAATATCTAAATAAATTTTTTCCTAAGATTTCTTGTTTATAATCACTATCCAATTTAACATCAGAATGCCATAATCTTTCATCAACAATGGCATTACCTTGTTCACCGAAAGTCTTTATAAGATCGCTCCTTCGATATGGTATGTAGCCTTGCGACACCTCAAAAAAATCATTTACTACTGCATTATTCTTAATCCTATTTAATATTGCTAAGAAGTTTGTGCTTACAGACGAAATACTCAGCCAATTATCTAAGTTTTCCTCCAAAACAGATTTATCAAAAGCATGAATCAATTCAACTGTTTTACTATTATTGTCAGATATTTTCTTAAATTCAACCTTACTTTCATTGTTAAACGATTTCGTTAAATTAAAAATGCATGTACGAACCGAAGCGTCAACAAAAGTTCTATCTTCTGATAAATCAACAATTTCATTGATTGTAAAATTATTAATTAGTTTTTCTCTGTAGTTCTTTCCATAAAGTATAGATAAAAAAGTATTGGGAAAAATGTACCCTAATTTTCCGTGAGTTTTTAAAAGTTTATCGGTTGCAAGCGAAATAAAGTATATATAAATTTCATAATCAGGCACCAAAGTGTCAAATCGAGTTAGATACTTTTTTTCGATTTCACTGAATTTTACACCATACGGCGGATTACCAATTACCACATCAAAACCGCCTTTACTAATTCCGTATTGAATTTCGGGTTCGCCGGCTGTTAATTGTTGCAATTCAACGTACTCGTACACTTTTTTGGAATACTCAAGCGCCTCATTGGACAGTTCGGCTGCCAACTTCGCTTTTTCGAGTGCCAACCGTGCATTTTGTTCTATCATTTCCAAATAATCGGGCTTAACTTCTTTAGTTATTACCACGTTTTGTTCCGGCTCCTGTTCCTGCGCTTGTTCGCCAAACACTTGCGGAAATTCCTTATGCCAATTAAACGCCTTTTCTTTATCTACCGTTTTATCGTCAATAAGCGAGTTGCCGCATTTTATGTTATTCGACAAATCGGACAACAACCTGCCCCGCTTGGCAGTGCGCAACCAGAGCGAAAGTTTTGCTATTTCAATACTTTCTTCGTTTATATCGACCCCGAAAATATTGTTTTCCAGTATAACTTTGTCGTTGTCGGCATGCGAGGATTTTACGCCCGAAACCGTTTCAATCAATTCGTCGATATATTGGTGCTCGGCAATTAAAAAATCGAGTGCTTGGTTAAGGAAAGCCCCGCTACCGCAAGCAGGGTCGAGTATTTTTAAAGTAAGCAGCCATTGTTTGTAACGCTGCAATGTTTCAATCAGCGCTTCGGTTTTTGGGTTTTGTTTGTTGACTTCGTGGTATAGTGCTTCCTCCGTAAGCAATTCATCAATTTTCAATTTTGCTTTTTGCTCGGTGCACAATGCGCCTACGGTGTTTTCAATAATATATTTGGTAATGTATTTGGGCGTATAGAAAATGCCGTCTTTTTTACGTTTGCTAGTTTTGGATAAATCGTCGAGGTTTTCGGAACCGAACAAGCTTTTCTCCATTTCTTCCATTTCCGACAACGAATGCTCAAAAATATGCCCCAAAATATTTACGTCCACCTCGCTGCTGTAGTCGTATTTCGATAAAACAGGCGTATAATTCTGTAACAAACCGTCGGGCAATTTCAAATCGGGGTGGTCTAATACTTCATCCTTGCTAAATAAACCGCCGTTATAGGCAGGAATTTCGCCAAAATCGGCAATTACAAAACCTTTATCAATATATCCAAAATAATCTTTAAAGAAATTATACAATGGCTCGTATCGGTTTCGTTTGCACACAGCTTCCCAATCGGAAACAATTTGCTTAATGGTATTGGGCGGAATAAGCCCTTTATCTTCGGCAAAAAGAATAAATAAAATGCGGTCGAGCAGTTTTTGGGCTTTTTTAAATAAAGTGAGTTTATCGTATTGCGGGTTGCCTTTTACAAGGTTATCGAAAATTCTGTTTTTAAATGCTTGATAATCGGAATATAGTTTTTTTGTAACTTGCTCTTCATGAAAAATTGATTCTTGTTTTATTTTTTCGGGAAAGTCATTTAAAATACTATCTTTACTCAGCAATAGATAAAGTTTGACAAATTCCTCACGGCTTAATTCAAATAAATCGAACGGCTCATAATCGGCAGAGTTTTCTATATAAAACCGCAACTTCTGAAAGTTGGAAGTAATTACATATTTGCAGCCGGGTTGATTATTTTTGTAATTAAATGCTTGTTGCGTAACGCTTGTTAGGTCTTTTGTCGAAGTCGATTTTAGCTCTATAACTGCAACCACTTTACCGCCCAAAAGAATTGCACCATCGGATTTTTTACTGTCCGATTGGTTTTTTTTTTCACGAACAAGATTAAAGTTAGCATCCGGATTTAAAGTATATCCCAAAACATCAACAAAAATATCGCGCAAAAAACCGTCTTGATATTCCTCTTCTTTAAGCAATTTAATTCGCTCAATTTTTTCGGAACTGTAATTAGTTTTAAATTGCAAAAATGCCTTTTCAACCTTGTCTTTATCAAGGTTGTTTAAATGTTTGTTTAATACTGATTTTTGGAATATGCTCATTATTTTTTTTAATCAAAATAGTGTATAAAAATATTAAATATTATCTATATTAAAAACGGGAATATCATTAATATCCAAATAACTTGCAAAATCTTGTTTATTATGAAAATTCGCTAATAATTTGGGATTTATTTTCAATTCGTATAATACCAAAATGTGCAATAAATTAATTAGTTCTGGTGTATATCTTAACAAATCGTTTATTGTCCATTTATTCTTTGTTTCGTCATAATGAGTATAATAGTTTCTTGTTTCTTTTACTATATTTGCTAACTCTAATAAATCTTTGTATTCGGTAAAAAATTTCTCAGAAATATTCATCCTTGCAAATTCCACCAACTTTTTAATACGGGTTATGAAATAAGGATTGTTGTCTCGTTTATTGCATTCACCTACTATGTAGGTTTCATTTTGTTGATAAAATCTCGCATGAAATGTTTCTAATACTTGACAAATTAAAATAAATTTATTCTCAACACTCAATTTCGCATTAGACAAAAAATTAAACCAGATATTTATAATCGGTTTTAGTTCATCATATTTATCAAACCAGTTTGCTAAAATAGCATTAAAATCATTTGCAATATCTTGATATTTGCAAGGAAAAGGGTGTCTATCTGGAAAGTTATTAAATTCAGAATGTAGATTTTGAATAAAAACAAGTTCTTTGGCGTTTTTATTACTCATTATTTCGGCATTAAAAAAGCGTTGTATGTATGGTTTTATTTTGTAATTTATTGCGAAATAAAAAAAATGAATTAAAATATCCTTTTGATTAATATACGTTTTATAATCTATTGCTTGTGTAGATTTTAAGTTAATGTAAACATATTGTTTTATTTGATGTATTACATCTTTATTTTCAGATGTATAGTCTTCAAATTCAAAAATTATTTCGCCTTTAATTTGGTTGGATATTTCTAAAGCTATTGGTTTTGGGTTTTCGTATTCAGCCTTAATATTGGTATATGAAAAATCAGTACTTAAATTTTGTAAACCTATCCATTCTTTTAATCCATCGAAATTAAATTTGAATTGATTAAAAATTAAGTCATCGGAAGTTTTAAAACAATGTCCTCGAATTGCAGATGTACAAAATAATCTACTTTCACAAATTTCGCTTTCGTTATTGTACTTATAACTACCTTTCCAAATACAATCCAACAACGTAAAATCGCCATCAATTGTTTTACCATATACAACCGGAAATCTTAAAGTTTTTTTGCGCGAAGGCAATTGGGCTAATATATTTAATTTTATTGTTGAATTTTCTTTGATAAATGTTCCAAAGTACGAACAATTTAATTCAGGAAAATACCATTCACCGTTTATTGTCATATCTTAATTTAATCATTGTTTGTTTTCTGCAAGTATCAATAGTAATAGTCTCTGATTGATATTTTTCTGTTTATTCTCTATCTTCAGCGATTTAAAATAATCTGTAACAATTATGTTTACTCAACCCTGTAGTTGAGTATATATTTTGCTATGCGAAAAACTTACTGCAATTTAACTTGTTAAAAATTTGCGTTTTTACAAATTTAATAAATTGAGTTTTTCATTCGAAACTATTTTGTTTAGCACAACAAATATACACTTTTTTTTTAATACATTACATTTTTACAAAAGATTTATTTTGGGAAATTCAGTCGCTCCAAAGGGCAAAAAGTATATGCCCTAAAGTTATAGTTATGCCTTTAATAAAGCATTAGCATTCAAAATACCGAAATGGCTGCAAACGACGAAGTTTAAAAATGCCCTGAAAGGCTTAAATTTAACTTCGTATAGTAGAATTATAATTTCGATAATAAAAAACGAGAAGCGTTGGAATTGTTTCTGAATTATTTGAAAGAAGAATAAGTATTTCGAAATAATAAAAAATGCCTTGACAAAGCCTATTGGCAGTGTCAAAGCATTTACTGTTCAAACGGAAATTTTTAGATTAAATCCATCAGGTATTTGGCCAAAAACATAAACACAATTAAGCCTACAACAAATATTGCTAAGGGTTTTAAATTCGATTTGGTATCTTGAGCAGGTTTTTGCTCAATAACTTCGTTTTCTACATTTTTCATAATAAGTAATTTTTAATAGCATAATTGAATAAAAAAGCACAGAATTTTTCACTCCGTAACATTAGTTACAAAATTTTCAGCCATTCTGCGAAAGCTTTTTGTGAATTATTCAATTAGCCTATATTCTGAGTACACGAAATACTATGGTCGTATTTCGTGCACTTCCCTGTAGCGTTTTGGAGTAACAGGTTGAATTGACTATGGGTTCAAGAACGTTATCGAAGTTTTTAAAAATGATAGAGTAGCCGGAGCTATAATCAAATAATAAACGAAGAACTTCTACTTTATTGCAAGGTTCTGCATCGTAATTCGGATTATCGATAATGGCAGTT
>JAIFNC010000179.1 GCA_020047935.1 Bacteroidota bacterium | reverse complement strand
GTGCCGTATTTTTCGTCCCACATTCGTTGCATATTATTTTTTTATTTTTAGTTCAAAACCGGCTTTAATCCATGCTTGTATTCCACCGGTTAAATTAAAACAGTTGTTGTAGTGCAATTTAGTTGAAAAATATTCGGTTACAGCTGCACTTTGCTCGCCATATTCACAAACAAATATAATAGTTTTATCAATGGCAGCCAAGCTTGGTTTTTCAAACAGTGCATTGGCTGTTATATTCTCACCGCCAAGGTTGTAATCCGTATATTGGTGCTCGGTGCGTAAATCAATTATTTCAAAAATCTCTTTGTTTACTATTTTTTGCTGAAGTTCATGAACCGAAACCGACCAAGAATTTTCAGGTTCAATGGACGAGTCGCAAGTTATACCGTACGTTCCTAATTCGGTTATTTTTGTGTTTGCCTCATTTTTTTCAATAGTAAAAATATCGAAACTTAAATTTAGTAAATCCATCTGAAAAAGCTTCCCGGAAAGCACTTCGCCAACTTCAAGTATAATTTTAAGTGCTTCTGCCGCTTGCATAGCGCCAATAATTCCGGGTACAGCCCCCAAAACTCCAATGGTAGAGCAGTTCGGAACTTCATTGGTTTCGGGCTGTTCAGGAAAAAGACACCGATAGGTTGGACCATTTAAGTAGTTGAAAACTGAAACTTGACCATAAAATTTAAAAATTGCGCCAAAAACTAAGGGTTTATTCAGCATTACGCACGCATCGTTGGTTAAATAGCGCGTTGCAAAATTGTCCGAACCGTCAATAATGACGTCATACTCGGCAAAAACAGCAAGCACATTTTCTACCGAAATACCAGATGCATAAACATTATAGGCGGTAAACGAATTTAGCTTCGAAAGTTTTTCGGCTGCCGTTTTTGATTTTGGTTTGCCTAAATCTTCAATAGAAAATAATACCTGGCGTTGCAAATTACTTTCGCTAACGGTGTCAAAATCGGCAATGCCTATGGTACCAATGCCTGCTGCAGCCAAATACAGCAAAATTGGCGAGCCCAATCCGCCGGCGCCAATTACCAATACTTTCGAATTTTTAAGTTTTTCCTGACCTGCAAGCCCAATTTCGGACATTATAATGTGTCGGTTATAACGCTGTATTTCTGAATAGTTTAGCATGAAAATGGGAATAAGTTAATCGGCTTTTAATTTTTCAAAATCGTCACTCACCGAAAATCCGCCTTTCCTGCAAAACTTCTTAAATTGTTTTTTATTCAAATTGTAAATTTTCTTTACCGAATCGGCTGGCGTTATGCCGGTAATTTTATTCAGCAGTTCAATATCATTTTCGTTGTTAGGCGAATACAAGGTAATCTTATCGTTTCCGGTTTGTTTTATTCTGAATACATCCCATACATCTGCTTGTTTAATATTCAAATAGAAAAAACTACCTGCTTTTCGCAGTAAATCGCCTCGGTCGAAAGCAAAAAGGGTGTCCTCATAGTCGAGCGGAATGGTTAGCGTATCGTTTTCCATGGTAAAAAAATACCTTACAGTATCTTTTCCATTCAATTCAATAACGGTATTATTTACTATCGATAGGTTTTTAATGGTATCGAAATCGAGTTTAGCTATTTTTTGTTTAAAATGTTCGTGCAGTACTATGGCTGTTGGTTTTATTTCAATTTTCTTCGACGATAAATAATTAAATTTCTCCGATACCGAAAAGTACTCACCAACTAAATAGCCCGGTATTTCTTTTTCATTTATACCATTTGGTGGCAATGGCTTTTCAAATTGAACGTTGGATGACGTACAACCAAAACTAAGTACAGCCAATACAAGCAGCTTTAGCATTAAGTGGATATATTTTTTCATTTGCTAAAAAGTTAAAAACTGGTTTTAAAACAGAAAATAGGCTTTCTTTAGTTTGAAACTAAATTTTAACCTGCTCTACAAAGTTACATTTCAATTTTGTTATAGCAAATTATTTAGAATGAAATCAAATCGATTTATTTTTTTGATTCGAAAATCTTTATTAAATTTGCAAACAAGTAATTCAGTACTTTATTTATTACATAAATTAATTATGAGAAGAATAGTAAGTTTATTATTTGCAATGGCTTTCATTACCAATAATTCTATTGCACAGTTTTCACTTTCAGGCGAGTTTCGTCCGCGTTCCGAGTACAGTCATGGCTATAAATCATTGGCTGCCGATAATCAAAAAGCATCGCTTTTTACCTCGCAACGCACACGAATTAATTTCGATTTCAAAAACGACAAACTGACCACTAAGCTGGTTTTGCATGATGTACGTTTATGGGGAAGTCAAGCTCAATCGGTTGGTAATGAAGATAAAGCAGTTTCGGTACATGAGGCTTGGGCTGAAGTTGCTTTATTCGATAAGTTTACCTTAAAAGCCGGAAGGCAAGAGGTATTTTATAATAACCAACGAATTTTTGGCAATGGTGCATGGGTTCAGCAAAGCCGCTCGCACGATATGGCGTTGCTCAAATACACCGGCACTGTTAAAGCGCATTTTGGTTTTGCATACCACGAAGGCGGTGATATTAAAAACAATTTCTATTTAGGTCCTGATGCTTATAAAGCAATGCAATTTTTATGGGTGAATAAAACATTCGACAAACTCGATTTAAGCTTTTTGTTTTTGAATAACGGCAAAGAAACCGTTACGCGCAATGCAATTACGAATGCTGTAGAATCGGTTGCTATTGAATATTCGCAAACTTACGGCGCACATATTGAACATAGTATGGGTGGTTTTGGAATTGCTGCCAACGCTTATTTGCAAGGAGGTAAAGATGGCACCGGTAAAGAATTAAATGCTTATGAAGCGGCATTGAATTTATCGGTTAAAGTAAACGATTTGTTTAGTTTGAACACCGGATTCGAAATTCTTTCGGGCAATACCCAAATTAATCCCGACAATGTAAATCGTTCTTTTACACCTATTTATGGAACAAACCATAGATTTAACGGTCATATGGATTATTTTTATGTTGGCGCCCCTAGCGGTGTGGGTTTACTGGATATTTTTTTTGGTACTACTGTAACTCGCGGCAAATTTAATGCAGAACTTACCGGTCATATGTTTTCAGCTGCAGCCGATATTAACGACGCAGCAAATCCGGGTACAGCGCTAAATTCGTATTTAGGCACTGAATTTGATTTTTTAATGGGCTATAAATTAAATGATTGGGTAGTTTGTCAGGCAGGTTATTCGCAGATGTTTGGTACCAATTCCATGAAAGCTATTCGCAATGGTTCAACCGAAGCTACTTCGAATTGGGCTTGGCTGATGTTTACTTTTAAACCTAAATTTTTATAGCAGGTATTGTTTTTTGAATTAGCGGTAAAAACAAAGTGAGAAACCGGGTAAATCATTTTACCCGGTTTTTTATATGAAATACAGTAGTGCTATTATTAATAAGGCTATTCCGCTTATTATTGCAGTCCAAATTAACTTCGAAAATTTTGAAGTTCCCGATTTATTTGCCGGACTGAGAAGCAAAACTTCGGCCGATTGCAGCATAATAATGGCAGTTGAATATCGGTTCAATGGTTTTTTCTCTGATGCTTTTCCGGCTACTAAACTTAAAATTTTAAGCTGCCTTGAGTTTTTTTCATTGGGTGAAATGTATTTCAAAAGTAAAAAAAATAATTTCCCCAATTCGTAAACATCCGTTTGCAAATTTGCCTCTTTGGTTGAAAATTCTTTCGGGTAAAGTTCGGGATACGATGCGTATCGTGATAGCGATACGTTTGCATAAGCACCTACCCCGTAGAGTATCGGTTTTCCATTATTCGAAATGTAAATTGTTCGCGGATTGATGTATAAATGGGACACATTTTGCGAATGTAAGTAGGCTAACGAAGCCAATAATTCGAAAAAAATTGTAGTTAGTTGGTCGGTCGAAAGTTGTTTTTTTTCTGAGAGCCACGATTCCAAGCTCATTAATGGTAACCAAGGAAATTGCAAATAAGTGCTATAACTGTCGTTAGCTAATTTTAGCGGCAAATATAAATTAGCATGCTGTAAGTGTTTTGTGATTTCGAATTCAGTTTTCAAAAAAAACGATTTTCTATCTTTTTGGCGTTTAATAATTAGGCCTTCGGTCTCTTTGTTTACAGCATAAAGCAAACCAACCGAGTCGGAACGTAATAGTTCCGGGTTATGGAATGCACCTTGTATTACTACATTTAATTGGCTGTTGTCAATTTGGTTTGGGCTCGAATTGAGGTACTCCTTTTTTGTACTTATAATATTTTCGGGCAATACTTCTGTGGTACCTATAGTTGATTTAGGCGCCGTATTCCGGTTTTCCTTTTCAATGTCAATTAGTTTTAGCAAGTTTGGGTACGACAGTCCAAGAGTGTCTGAGTCTGTTTTTAATATTGCTATTTGGGCATCCGATAATTTGTCGGTGGCTAAGAGCGTGCGAATCTTTATTTTTAATTCGTTTAGCGTCATTTATTCCTGAGGTACACCAAGGGTGTATTTTTCTTCCAATTTAACTGAGGTAATTTTCCATTCGCCATTTATTTTATTTAGCTGGAAGCTTTGCTTAAAACCCAAATCGCCGGTTTCGGCTTCGGTTGCAACGTAATCAGTCCAAACGGTAGCGGTGTTTTCGGTTTCCGAAGCAGTTCGAATAGTATTAATGGTAGTATTCGAAATTGAACCATATAAATCTGTAGAACTAAACGATTCGTAATCTGCCCAATATGAGTTTCGTGTTCGCATATACGCCGAATAATAATTTCGTTTTCCAATATCAATTATAAAGCCTTTAACTACGTCTTCTGCAGTAACATTCGATACCACTTTCAAGCCTTCCTTGGCTTCGCGTTCAAGTTCGGCAATTAGCAGTTTAGCTGCTTCCGCATAAGTTCCTGCCGGATATTTCATTAAAAAATCGGAGTAAGCAATTACGGTATGTTGCTGTTTTGCTGTCGTCCATTCATTTTTTTCGGCTGTGCTGTTTAGTTTTGCTCGTTCCGTTGCAATCGTGCTTTTTCGAATTTCGGCAGAATCGGAAAACTGGCCCGATGGATATTTACTCAAATATTCAGCATATGATTTGCCGGTATTTAGCAGCGCAGCTCGTTCCCATGTGCGACGCTCATTCAGGTTTTCAATATAAATTTTAGCCGAATCGCAAAGCAAATGCTTCGGGTTTCGATTCATGAAATTGGTGTAAGACGCTTCGGTATCGATTTTTTTCGCTGTTAGCCATTCTTCGGTAGTTTTATCGGGTTTGGCAGCAAAATACCAAGCTATTAGGCTTCCTATAAAAATAACTGCCGCTGTAATACCTATACTGATAAATACTTTAAGCATTGGGTTAACTACCATTGCTTTAAGGGTTATTGCTTTGTTGCCGCCATTACTTAGAATGTGTACAATATGCTCTACCTTGCCTATTTTCGCAGGCTTAAATCGAATTTCCAGTTCGTTGGGTTTTGGCATCAATTCAATACCATCGGTTTGTTTGGCAGCACGCCAAGCCAATTTATCGAAACCTGAATTACGAACCTGAATTTTAACCAATTGTGGTCTTTTAATCCGAATTTCGCCCAAATCAATGTACGAACTCGAAATACTAAGTTCCGGTTTTATATCTTTAATGGTACATTTGGCAAGGTCAGCAGCCAAAGTATCTGCTTCGTTATAGCGTTTTTCAGGGTCGTTTTGTAAGCATTTTTCTATAATGCTTTTAATTGATTCGCAACGTTTTGCAGCTTTGGTTACATCCATTATTTGTCCAATCAGCATTTCGGTTAATATTATACCAAAAGCATACAAATCGGTACGTTGGTCTATGTTTCCGCCCGGTATTTTTTGTTCGGGTGCCGAGTATTTAGGTGTACCGGAAAGGAGCATATTTTCTTCGAATTCATCCGATGCAGCCAGACCAAAATCGAATAGCTTTACATTGTTTCCTTTATAGGTAAGCAGAATATTATCAGGTTTTACATCGCGATGAAAAACCTGTTGCTTATGCACATACGACAGTGCTGATAATAATTCTAACGCTATTTTTTTAATCAGTTCTCCCGAATTTATACCTCGCAAGGTAATATCCTGACTTAATCGTCTGCCGTCAATATATTCCATGTAATAGTACATTCCTTCTTCATCCACTCCTTTGTCGAATAATCGCACAATATTGGGGTGGTTGAATTCGTATGCGTTCGAAAATTCGCGATAAAACAGCTCGGCATATTTTTTATTGGTCAGGTATTCGTTTCGTAAACGTTTAACTGCCACCCATTTGCCATGTCGTTTTGCTTTATATACCAAACTCATAGCACCTTGTTCCGAAAGTAAACTTAGGGAAGTGAAAAACCTTCCGGTCGGATCGTCGAAATCGGCTTGTGATGTATTGGCACCGGATAAATTTGCCGAATCGTTGCTCGATTGTGGATGCACAAAGCCCGAAGAAGTATTGGATTCTGCCACAGAAATAAAACCCGACATGGCGTTTGCTTGGTTTGAAATAGGCGAGTTTAACGAAACAAAACCGGATGAAGTTGTTGAATCGTCAATTTTAACCGACATTTCCTTTTGAATAAGCTCGGTAAGTTTTGCTTTTGTAATTCCGAAAATATCGGCTTTTGCTTCCAATTGTTGCATTTCTTCGGAAGTTATAATTCCGTCGGCGCAAGCAATTTTAACAAGCATTTCCAAAATATCCAAGCTCATGGTTTTTCTGTACTAATTTTTACAAATGTAATGAACTAATTTGTTCAACGAAAATTTTTCTGCTGAATATACATTAAGTTACTAACTATTTTTTTATTTTGAAAACAAAAAGAGCTTTCTTGCACAAGGTAAGAAAGCTCTTTTTATATGGTTATTGAATTAGAATTCCCAAAGGTCGTGTTGGAAATTAAAGATTTTTTCTTTAATGCGTTCAGCTTCCAGAAGCGATTCTAAACCAATCGAATATTCGGCGACGTTACGGTCGTTGTAGGTATTCGATTCGCGAATAATATAGCTTGAAAACATTCTTTTGTGAAAGAAATCGTCATAAGTTCTGCGTTCTGCATCATTATAAGGGTTAAAAACTTCATGGTTTGCCAGTATTCTGCGTACTTCCGGAAAGTAAATCCAGAAAGTTGCAACCGGTGTGCGGGTGTCGGGGTTACCCTTTTCTTTTTCGTAAATACGAATTGGGCAAATTCCAACAATACGTACATCCAATACCGAGCGCTGTTTGTCAAAGAACCATACTTCTTTAATCATCAGTTCACGAACTTCTTCGCTTTTAATAGAGCCGCGTACTAATACGTCAATCGGATTACCATCATCGCCCGGTATCGAAATTATTTTATCCTCTGCACCAAAAGCAATGTTAATTTGCTCTCGTGTCATCGGAACACTAAATTCGTTATATGGGTCGTTCGTGCTGTAAGCTGTAAGTCCTTCTTCATCAATAGCATACAAGAATAAGTCTATTAAACTTTTCCTGTCGGGCATTTTTACTGTAGGATAATAAAGGCTGTGGTTCATTTTTTCTGTAAGAATTACTTTACGCCAAATGGTTCTAGACCACATAACATCCGCCTCGCGAAGGTGCTGATAAGCCACAGGTTTGCGACCTAAAGTATGCTCCTTCATATACACTCCATCCAACACTTGGGCCTTACTTGCCGAAAAACCTAATAGTACTGCAATCAGAAAAATCCAAGCCTTTTTCATACGGTTAAGATTAGTTTAATTGTAAAATTATATTGTTTAAGTTACGAGTCGAACCGTCTTGACCCGAAGCTCTTACACTTTCAACATACACCTTACTTCCCGACGGAAGACTTCTGATAAGTTCAAGCTGCTGTGGTGTAAACCTGCTTGATTTCGATATTTCAGAACGTTCGAAACCTTTTACCATGGCAGAAACTTTAAACTCAATAATTGTAAATGTTAAAGCAAAGTCAAAATTTGCAAGTTCGGCACGTACGCCCGGAACAGCAATTAACAAGTTCTTGTCAATTGGACCGCTGCTTACACCACCTACGGTAGCAACCGGGTCAGGAACACGTTTTACGCGAAAATCCTTTTTACCCATCATTTTTTTATCGCCGCTAAAATCGGCCGAAACACTAATGCTTACATCGCCGGTTTTATTAACTTTAACTATGTAGCTATTTCCACTTCTTGTTATATTGGCATCACCGCTTATGGTTGGAAAAACTTTATCTTGCGGAACTCCGGAAACCGAAATATCCACCGGATTTTCTACCCCAATATAAAATACGTTCATTTTTGTAGGCGAAACTACTAAACTCGGTTCAGCAACTTGGTATTCTGCATCGAACTTATATTTCATAATTTCTCCGCTTGCCGGGTGTTTTAATTCAATTACACCGCCCCATTTTGTATAACCTACCGTATTTCCCATTGCAGTAAATATACCTTTTCCTTCTTTAATTGGAAGCGCCGAACCATTTGAAAGTTTAATTTCAGGGGTTACGGTTGTATCCGATGCAGCAATAAATACTTCAGCTTCGTACTTATTACCTTTAATAATATAATTTGACGGTGCTTTTACAATCGCTTCAATTTTATTGAATTTGAAAGAACCTGCATCAATATTGGTATATAAATAAGCAAGCATATCGGCTTCAACATTTCTTACGTCGGCTTGCATTTTAGAAAGCATAGCTACTACACCGGCCAATGGCAGGTGATTAAAATTAGCGTCATCCCAAGGTTTTAATAAGCCTTCTCGGCTGGTAATCGGGTCGGTGTTTAATGCATCCATTACTCCTTTTACCACACCGGAACTTTTAGCCGTATCGGTAATCAGCGAAATCATTTCTGCACGGTGCGCTTCAATCTTAGTTTGAAGTTCTTTACCGCCACCTTTTAAAATCAAAATTTCACCGGGGATGTTATTATCATCTTTTTTCTGAATATTTTCCAAATCATATTCAGGCCCGTCAGCTGTTGATACAACTAAAATTTTTAGGTTCTGTATAGCATCGAATAATTCTTTCGACTTAGCTTTAACCAAGTCAGCTTTATCTTTCCATTCCTTTACTTTATCGGGGAATTCGAAAGCAGCTTTGTCAAATGCTGCATACACAACATCATTTTTCTTCTCAAAATTTACGGCAGAATTCCTTAAGCTTTTGTCAATAAGCTCAAAAGCTTTTAAAACCTCGGCCGACACGTTCAGCGCCAACAATGCAGTTAGCACCAAATACATCATACCAATCATCTTCTGCCTTGGTGTTTCTTTTCCGTGACCCATAGCGTTTTAATGAATTGGTTATTAATGATTCAAATTTACGTTCATTGCAGTAAGCATGTTTCCGTATACAGTATTTAATGCTTCTAACTTGGTTCCAAGTTTTTGTACTTCCTTCTGATATCTTCTTGTTTCATCCACTGTACTGGTCAAGTCTTCCATCATTTGGTCTAAATTGGCATCTAATTGCATTTCGAAAATTGCATTTAACGCAGTTAGGTTTTTATTTAATGTACCCAAATGCTGGTTATATGATTTGTTTCCTTCAGTTACCACCGAAAAATCAACTTCTACGTTCATTGATTGTGCTAAGCGAGCGTATGAATTTGAAACTTCTTTAGTCGATTCGGTAACTTTGGTTGCCGATTTCGAATAAGAGTCGGCTAATGTTTCAATTGAATAATTCAACGATTCTGCTGAAGTGCTCATTGATTCTGATAGTGAATTGGCAGAAGAAGCTGCTGCTTTCATACCTGTGGTAAAAGCTGCTGTTGCTACCGATGCATCGGCAATGTTTGCCATTTGACCTGCAGAGTCGGACAGTTTTGTGAGTCCGGCACCTAATCGGTCAAATAAATCTGCCCCACCGGCTTTTTCAAGCATTTTATCGAACGAAGCTAAAGCGTTTCCACCGGTTGCTGCGTGTGCAGGTAAATCGGCTACAACTTCGTCTTCTTCCGACAGACCGGCAAGTTGCGGATACACTAAACTCCAGTCAATTTCTTCATGAATAGGCTCGAAGGCCGAAAAGAAGAAAATTACTGCTTCTACCCCTAAACCTGCAACAAGCATAGGACCTGCGCCCGGCCAGTGCATAATTTTAAACAAAGCACCCACAATAACTACGGCCGCACCAATGCCGTATAGTTTTGCCATGAAATTTTTCCAACCGCTGGTTTGCGTCAATTCTGCTAATCCCATAATAATTGAGTAATTAAGTTAATATTTCGTTTAATTCTATTCTGATACACAAATTTATAAAATAATTTTTAAATAACAAGTTTAATAAATTTGCGAGCCGCCCCAATCGTCGATATCGCGACCCATATAAGCTCTTACACAACGGAAGCCTATGTACGATTTGGCTGTATCCTGGTATTCATAGGCACGAACACCGTTTTGCAAATAATAGCCAATATCTTTCCACGAACCTCCGCGAGTTGCTTTACGCTTAAGGGCAGGCGGATCGGATTTTAATGCGTTGTAGGTAAAATCCGGGTTTAGGTCGTGTGTAAAACTGTATGCCGATTCGTCGAAAGCGTTTGATGTCCATTCCGATACGTTACCTGCCATATCGTACAAACCGTAATCATTTGGTTCAAAACTTCCTACGGTTAGGGTTCGGTTGCCGCCGTCGTCGCCGTAATTACCGCGTAAGGGTTTAAAGTTGGCTACAAAGCAACCTTTTTTATTACGCGGATAGGGACCGCCCCAAGGGTATTTAGCCAAAGCCAAATCGCCGCGTGCTGCGTATTCCCATTCTGCTTCGGTAGGTAATCGGTAGTTTTCAACCAATGCAGTTCCATTTTTCACCAAAAAGGTATTCATAATATTTGTACGCCAAACGGCAAATGCATTTGCTTGTACCCAGTTTACTCCAACCACCGGATATTCGTCGAAAGCGGTGTGCCAGAAGTATTTATTAGCCCAAGGTTCATTGTATGAATAAGTATAATCCGACATCCAAACTAAGGTATCAGGATATACATTAATTCTTCCGCTCATTATAAACGACGAACGATCTTTGATAGGAACTTGCTCGCCTTTTGAGTTAATTACCTCGCCACGGTATTCGCCACCGGTGTATTCATTATTAAAAATATATTGATTCGATTTTAATGCAGCTTGCTTTAAATCAATCCAATAGTATTCGTAAATAAGTTTACGCGAATCGAATTCTTTTCTACGGTTAAAACGTTCGTTTACGGGCAGGTATAATTCACGAATTGCATCGCGGTATCCTGCATCGTCGTCATCCCAACGAATTTCTTCATCCCAATTAAGAAAACAAGTATTTACATCATCGTGGTCATACTCATCCTCGTCAATTTGTTCGGGTTTAAGGTCGGCTTTATAGCCTTCTATTCCGGCTTTAACCAGTAATCTGCGAGCCATTGAATCGCGAACCCAATACACAAATTGGCGATACTCGTTGTTCGTAATTTCGGTTTGATCCATCCAAAATGGGTCTATCGACACCGTTTTCGATTGTGCGGTTAGGGCAAATGGAACGTCTTCATCGCTTGGTCCCATCATGAAGCTTCCCATTTTTACAAATACCATTCCATAAGGTTCCGGCTCAAACCATTGCGGTCTATCGGCTACTCCCTCCAATTCGCCGGTATCTCCACCCGACTTACAACTCCACATCATCATTAGCCCGAGGCTTAAAATAATTAACTTTCTCATAGTACGAACTATTTTTTAAAGAAGCTTATAATAATCTTATACTTTTAAACTTAGTAGGAACTTTTTCGCCAAAAAACGAAAAGCTGTAAGAGAGAAATACTTCGTGCGAGTTGCTGTTATGGCTACTCAGCTTAGAAGTGTTTAAGTCAAAAGCGTATCCTAATTTTATTCCGTTAAAGAGTTCCATACCTACTATTGCCGACATAGCATCTTGTAGTCTGTATGAAACGCCTGCCCAAATTTTTTTATTGTATATAAAGTTCACATTTGCATTAAATTGCATACTCGACACATCGGACATTATAAAAACCGAGGGTTGAAATTCAAATAACGGATTGGGTAGGCGTAAATTATACCCACCGGTAAAATAAAAATGCGGTCGTAAACTTGGTCCGTTAGTTTCAGAAAATTTCAATTGTGCCATATTTAAGTGTGTAGCTGAAAAACCGGCATAAAATGCATCGGTTGAATAATATGCACCGGCACCCAAATCGAATGCTAAGTCGCGTTGGTCGCCTGTAGGAATGCTTGCATCGCCCGATTCGGCAGGTTTCCAGTTGGCATTACTAAGTTGGTAATTAAGTATACCGGTGTTAATGCCTATTCCCAATTCGCCCGAACTTAAATTAACTTTGTATGAATATGCCAATTGAGCAGTAAAAATACCTGAAAAACCAATGTTGTCATTCAGTATTTGTATTCCTACGCCGTGTTTTTTACCAAATAAATTGAACGGTGAGTGAATTGTAAACATTAAATTGTTCGGATTACCTTCCAAGCCTAGCCATTGTTGGCGCTGAATGGTGGTAATAACAATATCGTTGCCCGAGCCTGCATAGCCCGGATTTACGCTAAATTGATTGAACATATTATGCGTATACTGAACATCTTGCTGACCATAAAAGGTTTTGCCGGACAACAAAATGATTGCCGTAAAGAAGAAAACTTTTATTTTGTCAATTTTTTTCACGTTTTCGTCAAAATTAAACTTTGGTCAAATATATAACAATTTCTGCCAAAAAAAGCATATTATCTATTTGCAAAAAGACAAATTACATGCCAAATACTTTCGGCTTATACATGTTATTTTTATGCCCTGCACTGTTTTGTTAGGCTCTGAGAGTCTTATACGTTGTATTGGCTAATTTGTTTGCTAAAAATATAAAAAAATAATTTTCAGCTAAAAATACTTATTTTTTTTGAAACCAAAATTATTTTTTAGTTAATTTTATTGTAATATTTCCACCATCGCTCGGGCAGTTCGCCTTCGCAGGTTTTTTTATAATCTTCGTAGTTACACGAAATAATCAAATTGTTGGTTCTGTTCGACTTTAAATGCGGCACCTCCATCCACCAACGATCGCCGGTGGTGTTTTTATAAAATACTGCTTTTTCCGATTCCGATTCGGTTGTTACAATAAATTTGGTGTAATTTTCGATAGCTGATTTCGGAAAATCATTTTTTCGTCGGTAAAAACCGTCGATAAAGTGCCAAATAATTTGAGCAGCAAGCTTTGCCGAAGTATTATGTATGTCGGTTTCTATCGAGAGGCCAAAAATTCCGAATGCTGATAGCTTATCGGACATGCCGGCATACCGAGCCAGTCGGCACATATCTTCGGCATAAAGTCCGTTTGGCGAGGCATGCGGGCAGGCCGGCGAGTCGGAGTGTTTAACTGCGCACATATCGAAACTTACCAAATCGGCATCGCGAAAAACCGGTTCTGTTCTATCTAAATTAGTTCGTATACTACCTAACCTGAAATTCTCAAACAATAGTTTTCCTACCAATTCTTTTTCACGTTTATCGAATAAATACCCCTGTGTACCGATAATGGTATAATTAAATAAATGTTCGCCTATTTCAGATACAATTTTTGAAATATAGTTTGTATCGGAAAGCGGTTCATTGGATGCTCCAATATTTGGCATGGAATCAACCGAAACTAAATTTACTGTACGGTTTAATTTATGGTAAGCATTATATATTGCGTATACTAAATCGTTGGTTCCACCAATAAAAACCGGCAAGGTATTGCTTTCCAGCAGTGCTATGGTAATATCGCGAACTGCAGCCATAGTATCGGCAGGGGTTTCGCCCAATTTAATATTACCTAAGTCTACTATTTTTATTTTATGTTCTGCCGGAAAAAGTTCGAACAGTTCACTTCGTATAGCATCGGTTGTGGCTTCGGCTTGAACATAATTTGGAGCATTTCGGTATTCCGGAACGCCAATTATTGCCATATCAAAATCCGAGATATCCAGCGTAGTTTCAGCGTCGCAGTTGCTCTGAATAATATTTGCAAACGAAAAACTGTTCCGACTATTCGGCAAATTGCGTCTGCTGCGTGCCGGTTCAAAATAGTTTGAATACTCCATACGTTATTTTCTCGATTTTGCCGGTTTCTTTTTCTTCGGGCCTTCGGCGCCGTCTTGTTTTTTTATAATTTCGATACATTGAGCATAGGTTAGTTCTTGCGGAACATAGCTTTTTTGTATTTTATAATTATTTTTTTTGTAACTTATATAGGGGCCGTATCTGCCATTTAATACCGACAAGTCGGCATCTTCGGCATAAGTTTTAATAACTTTATTGGTATCGGCAACTCGTTTCTCATTAATTAACTCAATTGCTCTGTCCAAGGTAACGGTTAACGGATCATCGATTCCTTTTTTAAGCGAAATAAATTTACTGTCGTGCCTAACATACGGGCCGAATCGACCAACAGCAGCAACTACGGTTTTGTTTTCGAAATCGCCTAAAGTTCGAGGTAAACGAAACAATTCAAGCACTTCTTCCAGCTTAACGGTTTCAAGCGATTGCGATTTTAGCAGCGATGCAAAAGTTGGTTTAACTTCATCGTCGTTTTTACCAATTTGCGCTACCGGACCGTAACGACCAATTTTAACAAAAACCGGCTTTCCGCTGTTTGGGTCTATGCCCAATTCACGTTCACCGGTGCTTCTGTCGGAGGCGGCTAAAGTCAGTTCAACCGTACTGTGAAATGGTTTATAAAATTTGTCTATCATTTTAGTCCAAACCATATTTCCGGCAGCAATTTCGTCAAACTCTTTTTCTACCTCGGCGGTAAAATTGTAATTCATAATGTCCGGAAAATGTTCGAACAAAAAATCGTTAACAATGCTTCCCACATCGGTTGGGAACAGTTTATTTTTTTCCACACCAAAATTTTCAAGTTTTTCGGTATGTCTAATTTTGTTATTTTCAAGCGAAATAAGCAGTATTTTACGTTTTTCACCATCGCGCGATTCTTTTATAGCATATTCGCGATTTAGTATAGTCGAAATAGTGGGTGCGTAGGTCGACGGACGACCAATACCAAGATCTTCCAGTTTTTTAACCAATGATGCTTCGGTATAACGAGGCGGATGGTTTGCGAATTTTTGAATCGAATTTATTCGTTGCTGAAAAGCTTTTTCACCTTGTTTTAACCTTGGCAAAATTCCGTTTTCCGAATCTGTATTTTCCTCGTCAGTCGATTCTAAATAAACTTTCAGAAAACCATCGAATAGCAGTACTTCGCCGGTAGCCAAAAATTTAGGTTCAAACTTATCAGAAGCTATGGTAATGGTGGTTTTTTCGAGCGATGCATCGGTCATTTGCGATGCCAGCGTACGTTTCCAAATAAGTTCATAAACACGTTTTTCTTGCGCTGTACCCGATGTTGTTTCGCTGTTCATATCGGTAGGTCGAATTGCTTCGTGTGCTTCCTGTGCGCCTTTTATTTTTGTTTTAAACTCGCGTCGCTGATAGTAATTTTTGCCAAATTGCTTTGTAATGGTTTCTTCCAACGCTTTCATTGCATCGTCCGACAAGTTAACCGAATCGGTACGCATGTAGGTTATTTTACCGGCTTCGTAAAGTTTTTGTGCAATAATCATGGTTTGCGAAACCGAATAACCGAATTTGCGAGCTGCTTCTTGTTGCAAGGTTGAAGTGGTAAACGGTGCAGTAGGCGTTTTTTTTGCCGGTTTGGTTACAATGCTTGCAATTGTAAAATTTGCTTCGGCGCATTGTTTTAAAAATGCTTCGGCCAGTTTCTCGTCAACTAATTTGGTATTAAGTTCTGCATGAAGTTCAACTTCTTGTTTATTAATATCCTGCACTTTAAATAAGCCGGTAGTTTTAAAGCTTACTTCCGGAATAAAATTACGTACTTCGCGTTCGCGTTCAACCAACAGACGAACGGCTACCGATTGCACGCGACCTGCCGAAAGTGAGGGTTTAATTTTTTTCCAAAGAATAGGCGAAAGTTCAAAACCTACCAGTCGGTCTAAAATGCGGCGAGCTTGCTGTGCATTTACCAAATCGATATTTATATTGCGCGGATTTTCAACCGCTTTCAGAATGGCATTTTTTGTTATTTCATGAAAAACAATACGTCGTGTTCGTGATGAATCGAGTTTCAATACTTCAGCCAAATGCCATGCAATCGCTTCTCCCTCGCGGTCTTCATCGGAAGCTATCCAGATTATTTTTGCTTCTTGTGCCAACTTTTTCAATTCCGATACAACTTTCTTTTTATCTTCCGAAACAATGTAATTCGGTTTGTAGTTGTTTTTTATATCGATACCGAAATTCTTCTTTTCCAAGTCGCGAATATGACCGAAACTTGATTTCACAAGGAAATCGTTACCCAAAATTTTCTCAATGGTTTTAGCCTTAGCCGGCGACTCAACAATTACCAAATTTTCAGCCATACAGTTTTACAGGTTGATGTAATAAATAAAGCGCAAAAGAAGCGAATCAAAATAGAACTTCAAAATATTTTGCGAAAAATTAAGGCGACAAAAGTAGTAAGATTCTGATTTATACCATCAAAACCGGTAAAAAAAATATAATTGATTTAATTTTATATTTTCCGCAGCTTTTAATTTTAGTAAATTGCATAATTTTTACTACTTTTACAGTTTCCAACAGTATAAACATTGCTTAGCATATAACTTATGGATTTTAAACGAATTACGGATTCAAAAGCGGTTCAGGATTTGAAAAAAATTACCGATTCGAAGCCAATTAAAGACCTTGTTCAGTATATTGAAGAAAAACAATATATGGAACTTCGAAATTTGCGATTTAAGCAATATATTGTTTTATTATGGACAATAATTGCCTCGCCGATTATTATTTTAATGTTGTGGTTTATGTTTATTTCGGCAGGTTGGTTTGGTTTTATGCCCGATTTTGAAACCTTGGAAAATCCGAGAAGCAGTTTGGCATCGGAAGTTATTAGTTCCGACGGCGTTGTT
This sequence comes from Bacteroidota bacterium, assembly GCA_020047935.1. Lineage (GTDB taxonomy): Bacteria > Bacteroidota > Bacteroidia > Bacteroidales > JAIFNC01 > JAIFNC01. Next base: position 2,987 of record JAIFNC010000179.1, on the reverse strand, counting down.
TTAGGCAAATATTTTAAAGAAAACCGAACTTTGGTTGATTATGAAAACTTGTCGCCTCATATTGTTAATGCTTTGGTAGCTACCGAAGATGCTCGTTTTTACAGCCATTCGGGTATAGATTTTAAAGCACTTGGCAGGGTTTTTTTAGGAGTTATAACCTTTACTTCGCAAGGCGGTGGCAGCACGGTTAGCCAACAATTGGCTAAAAATTTATTTCCGCGCGATACAACACGAAATAGAAATTTTGTTTCGAAAATTTTTGTAATGGCAAATACCAAATTTAAAGAATGGGTTATTGCTGTAAAATTGGAGAAAAGATATACCAAAGAAGAGATAATTGCTTTATATTTTAATACGTTCGATTTTTTAAACTTGGCTGTTGGTATTGAATCGGCTTCGAAAGTTTATTTTAATACCACTCCCGATAAATTGAACATTCAACAATCGGCCATGCTGGTAGGTATGTTAAAAAATCCGGCGTTCTATAACCCCCTCAGGCGAGCCGATACGGTTTTATTTAGGCGCAATGTGGTACTTAATCAAATGGTTAGGTATAAGAAAATTTCTTCCATCGAGCGCGATTCACTCAGACTTCTGCCATTGGGTATCGATTTTCAGAAAGTAGACCACAATGTTGGTACGGCTACTTATTTTAGAGAATACATACGAATGGCGCTTAATGCTAAATTTCCGGAGCGAACTAATTATGGTTCGTTGGATGTATTTGTTGAAGACTCGATTGAATGGGAAACAAACCCATTGTTTGGTTGGATTGATAAAAATGTTAAAGCCGATGGTACCAAGTACAATATATATAGCGACGGTTTACGAATATATACCACCATTGACAGCAGAATGCAGTTGGCTGCCGAAGAGGCGGTAACTGAACACATGAAAAATGAAATGCAACCTGCCATTGACCGCGAGCATAAGAATAATAAAAAAGCACCATTCGACCGCCAGTTGGGGCAAGAAGACATAGACCGAATCATGCTGAATTCGATGCGCCGTAGCGAGCGGTATCATGTGTTAAAAAATGCAGGTTACTCGAAGGATTCCATTGAACTTTCATTTAAAACGCCAACTCAAATGAAGGTATTTGATTGGAAACGTCCGGGTTTTGAAAAAGACACCATCTTAACACCATGGGATTCAATTCGGTATTATAAGCGATTTTTACATACCGGTGTTATGGCAATGGAACCGGCTACCGGACATGTAAAAGCCTATGTAGGCGATATAAATTATAAGCATTTCAAATTTAATAATGTTAGCCAAAGCAAGCGACAAGTCGGTTCAACCTTTAAACCGTTTGTTTATACGCTTGCCATGATGGAGGGCGAATATGGTCCTTGCCATAAAGTACCCAATATTCCGGTAACTTTTGAAATGCCGCAAGGCAGTGTTCCTGCTATATATGAACCGGCTTTTTCAACAGCCGACCGATTAGCCAAATACGAAGGACAAATGATTACGCTTAAATTTGGTTTGGCGCATTCGTTAAATCAAATTTCAGCTTGGATTATGAAGTTGTACGGCCCTAAAGCAGTGGTAGATATTGCTCGTAAATTGGGTGTAAGAAGCTTTTTGCCCGAAGTATATTCGCTATGCGTAGGTTCTGCCGAAATGAAACTTTCTGAAATTGTTGGTGCATATTCCAGTTTTGCCAATAATGGCGTGTATGCACAACCTATTTTTGTATCGCGAATTGAAGATAAATACGGAAATATTGTTGGAACTTTCCAAAGCAAAAAGCATGAAGCCGTAAGCCCCGAAACAGCCTATAAAATGGTTAAACTTATGAACGGCGTAGTGGAATACGGCACCAGCGTTCGTATTCGATATAAATATCATATTATGAACGAGGTAGCAGGTAAAACCGGGACTACCAACGATAATTCGGACGGTTGGTTTATTGGCATGGTTCCCGACCTTATAACCGGTGTTTGGGTAGGAGGCGAAGAACGAAGCATTCGATTCGAAAGCAATTTGTACGGACAAGGAGCAAGTATGGCATTGCCTATATGGGGCTTATTTATGCAGAAAATTTATGCCAATCCGCAAATTCAGGTTTCGCAACAACCGTTTTTGCGTCCGCCGGGTTTAACCGAAAGTTTCGATTGCAGAAGTGAAAAACCTGACAGCGACGATTTTGAAGACCCAATTAAATTGGATGAATTAAATTTATAATTTTAATAAAATTCACTTTTAAAAAAGCAATTTGAACTATTTAATGTTCAAATTGCTTTTTTTTTATTAATATTGAAAAATACACTTTAACCAATAGTACACATGAATAAAACAGTAGCAAATGCACACGAAGCTGTTGCCGGAATTAAGGATAACATGACCTTAATGCTGGGCGGTTTTGGCTTGTGCGGAATACCGGAAAATACCATTTCGGAGCTTATTAAGTTAGGTGTCAGAAACCTGACCTGTATTTCGAACAATGCCGGAGTCGACGATTTTGGCTTAGGATTATTGCTTAAAAGTAGGCAAATAAAAAAAATGATTTCGTCGTACGTGGGCGAAAATGCCGAATTCGAACGTCAATTGCTTTCGGGCGAATTGGAAGTTGATTTAATTCCACAAGGCACCTTGGCCGAAAGAATAAGAGCAGGCGGAGCAGGCATTCCGGCATTTTATGTACCGGCGGGCTATGGCACCGAAGTTCAAATTGGAAAGGAGGTAAGGCTATTCGGCGAAAAAATGTATTTGTTGGAACATGCATTAACTGCCGATTTTGCTATAATTAAAGCTTGGAAAGGCGATACGCACGGCAACTTGGTTTTTAGACATACCGCGCAAAACTTTAACAAAGCCATGGCTGCTGCCGGCAAAATAACCATAGCCGAAGTGGAAGAGTTGGTGCAAGCCGGAGAACTGAACCCTAACCAAATACACGTACCCGGAATTTATGTACAGCGCATATTTAAAGGAACCGACTACGAAAAACGCATTGAATTTGTAACCGAACAAAAATAAAA
>JAIFNC010000175.1 GCA_020047935.1 Bacteroidota bacterium | reverse complement strand
ATGTATTCGGCTCTGCGGTTTTGATTCATCAAATAATAGGCGTGTTCCCAAACGTCGATGGTTAATATTGGTGTTTTACCATCGGTTAGCGGGCAACCTGCATTCGAAGTTTGTACAATTTCGAGTTTGCCTTCCGAAGTTTTAACCAACCAAGCCCAACCCGAACCAAATTGGGTAAGCGCAGCTTTATTAAACTGCTCCATCATAGCTTCAAACGAACCAAAAGTGGCATTAATGGCATTGCTAAGTGCACTTTCGGGCAATTTTGTTCCGCCGGGTGTTACACTTTCCCAATAAAACGTATGATTAAACACTTGTGCGGCATTATTAAAAATACCACCGCTCGATTTTTTAACGATAGTTTCCAAATCGGCAGTTTCGAACTCGGTACCAATGATCAAATTATTCAAATTGGTTACGTAAGTTTGATGATGCTTACCATAGTGAAAATCAATAGTTTCGGCAGTAATAACCGGCTCCAATGCATTTTTTGCATAGGGCAATTCAGGCAATTTATGTGTCATAGGAATCATGTTTAGTAAATTGCAATAAAATTAAGAAAAATGTTCGAATGTAACAATACTTGCACAAATTTCTTATTTCGGATTTATTGCAATTAGCGTAATATCGTCGCGCTGTGGCGAATGCCCTCGGTATTTTTCCAATGCTTTTTCAAACATTTCTTTTTGCATAGCTAATTCGTAAATTCCGAAATTCGATATTAAATCGAGAAAATTTACGGAACCCATTGCTTTTCTTGAACTATCGGGCTGGTGTATAAACCCGTCGGAGCATAAGTACAATATGCTATCGCTGTCTATTTCAAACGAATAGCTTAAAAAAGGAACCTTAGCGTTACTGCGCAAATTTCCGCCAATTGCCCTGCGAGTTCCTTCGTAAGCTGCTATTGTTTTACGCTTCTTATTAAAAACATACAACGGACGTTTAGCTCCCGAATACTCAACCAATAGTTTTCCGTTGGGCAATCGTTCAAAACTGCACAAGCAAACATCCATACCGTCGCGGTTATCGTTTTCGGTTTGGTGCAAAATTGTAGTTATTTCAACCGATAATGCTTCCAGAATTTCAGCCGGATTGGTAATTCGTTTATCGAATACAATGGTATTTAAACTCTGATACCCAAGCATTGCCATAAACGCCCCCGGAACTCCGTGTCCGGTGCAATCTACAACCGCCGCATACGACTTAAGTTTGCCGTTTATTTCGCGTTCGCGAGCAAACCAATAGAAATCGCCCGAAACTACATCTTTGGGCTTAAATAGAATAAATTTATTAAATAAATCGTCGAATGCATTATCATTGGGCAATATAGCCGTTTGAATAGAAAGCGCATAACGAATACTTTGGTGCACATGGTCGTTCTGCCGCTCAATAATTGTACTTTGCTTATGAATTTGCTCGTTAGTAAGTACCAATTCATCGTTTTTGGCGGTAATTTCTTCGTTTGCCTGCATTAAATTTGCCGATTGCAACATTAATTCGGCTTTTTGTTGTTCAACCTCTGCAGTACGCTGCTGTACCGTACGTTCCAGAAATAAATTTCGCTGCCTTATTTGGTACATTCTAAACTGATAAAATCCGGCACCCGAAAGTAAGAAAACCAACAAAACAGAAATTCGAAATAACCACGATTGGTACCAAGCCGGAACTATTTCGACAGCAATTTCTTTATCGAGTTCAAACCATTCTTCGCCATTAAATGCTTCAACAATAAATGTGTACGAGCCGGGCTGAATATTTGTGTACACTGCGGTACGCTCGCCGGTAGCCGGAATCCAAGTTTTATCGTAAGGTTTAAGTTTGTATCTGAAACTAAGTTTTTCGGGCGCTTTATAATCGAAAGCGGTAAAATATAGGGTAAAACGGTTGGTTCCGGGCGGAATTTCATATGCCGATTTAGCTAAAAGTGTATCGGTTCCGGTAATTATTCCTTCAACCAAAATTTTAGGTTTGATCGAAATAGTGCCGGTTTCCGAAGGGGTAACTCTTGCCAAGCCGCCTTGGGTTGGTATCCAAATATTTCCTTGCGTATCGGTAAACGACTTCGATGCACCAATACACTGACTGTTTTTCAATCCGTCGGTTCTACCAAAAATTTTTGGTTTTACCGTTTTAATTTTACCTTCAAAATAATCGAGCAATTGTTGCTTTTCAACCCGTAAAACAGCTTTTTCGCCCGGAATCCAGATGTAGCCCAAGTTATCTTCTTGAAAATCGTACAGCGAATTAAACGGCAACCCTTGATTTGTATTTATTACGCTTACTTTTTCGGGAGTTATATAAATTAATCCGTCGTTGCCTACAATCCAAAGGTTATTTTTTTCCGGAATAACTTTAAAGGCAAAGTTTGAAGGCAGTCCGTTTTCAATAGTTAAGGTCTTGAAAACTGAATCGCCGCGCAAAAAATTCGTACCGTTAATGGTTCCAACTATCAAATTTTTGTTTTCGTCTTGGGCTATATCCATTATATAATTCGAACTCATGCCTTGGGAAGTAGAAATAATTTTCCATTCGCGGTCGGAAACAAATTTAATAATGCCCGCATTTTTAGTACCTATCCAAATGTTACCTTCCGAGTCTTCAAAGGTTAGTCTCACCAAATCGTCGGGAAAGCCGACTGCACCGGAAAATATTTTTGAGCTCGCTCCGCTCAAACGGATTAAACCGGCATAGGTACTTACCCAAATTTGTTTTTTAGAATCGACAAAAACATGTTTTAAGCGTTGTTTCGGTATCGGAATTGCCGGTTTGTATGCTGAAACTATACCATTGATAATGAGGTTCAAATTGCCGTTTTCTTCGCCGGTTATAATGGTATTTTCGTCGAGTTGGGCAATACTTACTATGGTATTGGAAGGCAAACCTTCGGTAGAGGAAAAGCCGGTAAAAATTCCGTCGATTAATTGAAACATACCGCTTCGGTAGGTGCCGCCCCATAAATTCCCTTGGTTATCGACAAATAGCTTTTGTATTACATTGTTAGGCAAACCGTTTTGTTCGTTCAGTACATCTAAGCTTTTCTTTGCATGGCTTAACCGGAAAACGCCGGTAAGCGAACCAACCCAAACATCATTCGACATGTCGTGCAGAATATCGGTTGCGCCCAAATCGCCAAAAATTTCCACCTTTCTTATTTCACAATCGTTTTCACAAACATACACCCCTTTTCCGGTAGCAATCCACAACTTGTTTTCAATAAAATCGAAACTGTAAACACCATTCACATTTTCCGGAAAGGTATAATTCGAAACAACTCCGTCCTTAAGTTTTACCAGAAGCGAACTGCCGGTTCCAAGCCAAAGTGCTCCATCGGGGGTTTCATAAAATGTTTGAATGATGCTTTTATTTGTATTGAATTTGGCGGTAAAGTCTTGTAACACTTTGCCGTTGTAAAAAAATACATGCCCCGATTTGGTGCTTATCCATAAATCGTTTTTTTCGGTAACATACAATTCTTCAATGCTGTATTTGCTTAGCGAATCGAGTTCTTGCGGTAAAGAAATGACTCCATTTTCGTAAATTGCTACCCCATGCAGTGTGCCTATCCAAAGTTTTCCCGATTTGTCTTCGGCTACTTGCATGGTATTGCTCGATGGTAATTTGCTGTTATTGGCATTAAAAAGAAAGAATTTTTTACCGTCGAAACGAACCAAACCTCCGTAAGTAGCTATCCAAATATATCCGTCGGGTGTTTGGCAGATATCGCCAACCGATTCGCTACCAAGCCCTTGCTCAGCCGAAAAATGGCGCAACACATACTGGCTCAATCGCTTGTTAGGGTCAAGCGATAAATTATATTGCCCAAAACCTTGCAAACAGTTAAGTAGAATCAGTGTTATAAAAACCGCTTTTTTCATTCGTTTAAATTACAACAATAAAATTATAAACCAAGTTTATTTTAAATAAGATGTAACTCCTTTTTTTTATTCTTCTTTATTTTGAAGCATATCAAAAACATATTTATTAATATCGCCTTCGTCTACCAATAAATTAAAATATTCGGCTCTGTTTCCGGTTAAATACATTGTTTTTTTGCCTGCAACAATGGCATCTGCATCAAACGGAATGTTCAACCCTTTTGCTATTAAATCGTCGTTGCCAAATTCAATGGTAGCATCGGTGCCTTTGTAAATAAACTGACCTTTAAGAATTATTATTATTTGTTCGTTTTCTTCGGAAAGCTTAATTTCTTCATTTTTTTCAACGGAATGTAAGTACAATATTTCAGCCAATTTGTACAAATAGTTCTCGGGAGTTGAAAAGAAGAGCGGATGACGTTTAATGTATCGTAAACGTTCCGAAATAAGCAAATGCCCCAGTTGCGAGTCGTCGCCCAAAATTTCGATTAAGCGCTGTTTTTCAGTTGAAAGCTTTTGCAAATAGTCTAAGCAGCGTAAAGGGTTTTCGTCCCAAATAACTTTAGCGGCTGCCGAATAAACTAATTCGTCGGGGTGATGCAAGCACACAAATATTTCGTCGGGCGTGTCACTCTTTCGAATAATGCTCAAGGTTTTTTCTACATTTTCCTTATTCCAAATTTTAATGTCTTGGTAATCGCCTTTGAGTACTGCCGAACCAAAATCGTCGCGACGTTTTTTGTATATTTTGCCCAGCAAATCAATGGCTCTTGCGCGGGTCCACGAGTCCAGTTTGTCGTAGTCGCGCAGTACAATAGCTTTTAGTCGTTCGGGCATGTTCATTCGTTCAATAATAAAGAACGAGTTAAGTTTTTTAATTTTCTGCCCCAATGAAATATTGTCGATTACCGGAATAATAAGTTGCTTAACATCCTGACTAATAAAATTTTCAATAATTTCTACGGCAAATATAATATTTTCGCCCAAAATATTTTTTTGAATAAGTTGTATGGTCGTAGGTTTATAAATGAAACCCAATAAATTAAACATGGTATCGAAATTCATTTGCCTCTCCATGTCGAGCGACTGAATAAGCTTCAGCGTATTTTTCTCATCTTCAAGGTCTTCAATGGCAGCCATAATCCAAACCAAATTTTCTACGGTTTGTTCGAGTTTTGCCACAATAATTGGTCTTTCTGCATCGTCGGCTTGGTACCTGCAAAACGAAAGTGCTTCGAGTACCGATTCTTGTACTTCCTTATCGGGGTAAGCCATTCGCTTAAGCAATAATGCCTTTGCCATATTGGTACCAACTTTAGCCCAAATTTCGAGCACTTTAAGCAAAATTCGGCGGTCAGCATCTTTTTCAAAATATTTATCGAGCTCATCTACCATCCCAACGCTGTTATCGATAAGCACACTTGCGCATAAATGCCTATATTCGGGCTCGGCAAGCAATTCAACTATTCGCAGCTTCACTTTTTCCGAAACTGAGTTTGCCGACAGTTTTATTGCCGATTTTTTAAGCGATTTATCATGCGTGGTAAGCAGATGCAATAAAATTTCTTCTTCAAATTCGTTAAAACCTGCTGCCAATTCTTTCAACAGTTCAAATTTATCTTTTCTGGCTTCCGATTTAATAAGTTTTTTAATTGCCGCCTTTTCGCGAGCCTCTTTATTTAAATTCAAATTTAGTAACGCTGTTTCGGCCAATACTTTAATTTCGTCGAGTTTGGTATTTTTAAGTACTTTTTCAATTACAGTTTCAATTCGTGCCGGGTAGCCGGGGTCTACATTTCGCAAAATAGCACGTTGAATATGCAAATCGCTTTCTTTAAGCAAGGTAGGTGCATATCGTTCCAGTCCGCGCGGGTTGGTTTCGGCCAATAAGGTTGCACTCATACGAATGGCTTTTTGGTTGAAAAGCTTGAATTTTTTAACCAAAAACTCGGTTCCGTAGGTATAACGTGCCGCATCGCCTTTTTGCGATTTGGTCATGTCGGCAAGAATTTGGCGAATTTTTGCTTTGTATGCATGGTATAGTTTTCCGGTTAAAAACACCCATATAAGCAAAATAGGAACATAAAAAGCATTGAAAAATTCTAATTTAAACACGCCATCGGTACTTAAAAAGGTAATAATTAAGTACAACAAGGTGCCGGAAATACTAAGCGAAAGTTGCATTATAATACCCACTTTTGCTTGAATAGCCAGTTTTTGTTTGTTTGGCAGCGGTTGGTACAAAATATTAAACGATGGGTCGTCCAAACCACGACGAAAGGTGCGTTCGGCAGCTTTTGCAAATACTACCACGGCGAAAAAAACAATGCTTGAAGTGCCTAAACTTAAGCCGGCAGCCAATGCGAGCGAAAATAGTATAGCCAACGAAATAGGCAATACCGTAAGACCTAATTGTAAACCGTACCTGCCTAGTATGCGGTTGCTAAAGTACGAAGAAGTAAATTCGCCGATTTTAACAAACGCTATAGCCAATGCTATAAATGCCGAAACTTTTTCGGGGGTATTAAATAATTCGGTTTGAAGTTTAATACTCGATAAATAGACAAAGTCGGTGAAACTGATGGCTAAAATGGAAATAATTGCCGAACCGAATATCAATAAAAAATAGCGTTCTTTGAACAATTCCAGAAAACTTACATCTTCGGCTTTTTCGGTATCGGCATTGTTTTTTGCTTGAAGTTCGGCACCAAAATTTTTGTAAATATAAAAAACCAAATATACGGCTACTATTAAACCAATGTTGCCAATAAGCAGCAAATCATACGAATGCGATAAGTATTTAATAATTACCGGAATTAAAAAGTTCGATATAATAGATGAAATGATTCCTCCAATGCCAATTAAACCGAATAATCGTTTAGCTTGTCTGATATTCAGAAATTCGATAACCAAACCGCCGGTAATTAGGTTTATTAACTGTATGAAAGGCCAAGAAAGCATAAATACTGCAAAACTTAGCACTTTAACATCGAGCACCGGAACAAAAAACCGAACCGAACCGGTAACCAGTGTTATAAAAACAAGGGTACCAAAAAACAAGGTGCGAGGATTGACAAAATTTTGAATTTTAGCGTACAAAAGACTGATAAAGTAACCTACAACGCCCGAAGCTATATATGCCAAAGGCAAATATTGGCTACCGAAATTTGAAATAAAATTACCGTTGGCAGGTGCAAAATAAAACGAAACATAAAACCACAACGAAAACGAAATAAAAAAAAACACGAAAAACTTGGGAGCTTCGTCCTTTTTCAAATTAAATGCTTTTATAAAAAAATTCGACAAATACGCTTGCATAATTTACGCTTGTTGTTATTTGTAAAATAAACGTTTCTCGGAGTTCCGTCTATTTATTGTAAGCACATTTTGTGCCTAAAAATAAATAAAATTTATGACTTTATTTTCATTTTCAAAAAATAAACACTATTTCAATTCTTTATTAAAATTGAAGTCAACCGATTCCGGAATTTTAGTTGCCTGTTCCAATCGCTTAATTACTGCCGGAAATAAGGTTCGCGAGGGCTTAATAAAGCTGAAATCGATTAATAATTTGGTAAATCCTTTTGAAAGCATTTTAGGAACAAATTGCGTGAGCGAAACAATTTTTTCGGGCACCACATAGGTAATTCCCGCTTTAACATGCTTTATATACATGCGGTTCTCTTTGTCTCTGAAAGCGTTGTCTTTGCTAAAATCAACCGGCATACGCGAAATAAATAATCGGGGCAAAAAATATACCGGTACAATACCGTCGGTGTGCGAGGTTCCGAATAGGTTATTATTATCGTTTTCAACCGGATATACAAATTGTGAAACCCCTTGACTTTTAAGGAAACTTATTGCAGCATCGTTGTAAGCATACACGTTTTCGGAGGCGGCAAACTCGGCATTGGCAGGTATTAAGTCCTTTTGCGACAAATGATTAATCATGAATTTTGAAATGCCTGCGTTTACAAATCGTTTAAGTAGCATTTCGTGTTTTTCCAAGGCACCTTCCGGAATAAAATAAGGCAATTCGATATAAAGTTTTGAACCGAATTTGTTTAGAAACGAAGTATCGCGCAGCAATTCGGTAAATTCTTCGAAAGAAAACCGCAACAGCAAATAATCGGCATCGTGAATATATAATTTCCGCAACCAATCTAACGAATCGATGCGCAAATACAAGGTTTGTCGGCCATCGGTTACGCTGCCGGCTTTTGGTTTCAATGTCGATAGAATTTTCCGTTTTTGTGCCGGAGGCATCATCGCTTCAACCGGGTTTTTCGGGTAGGGTAATTTTGACGAAAACGAGTATTCATTCGTTCCTGCCACATACACCGGGTCGTTTTCCGAAAATTTGCCCGAAGCTTCAATGGTTGTAGCGTTTTCCGACGGTTTAAAATTATCAACCGTAATGCTTTGTTGGGTATCGGTTTTTAAATTATGTATTCGTAAACGCCATGTTTTCTGAATGTTGGCATCGGTTGAAACGGTAAATCCGTTGCGAGTAACTTTGCTTACCGAACCTATAAGTTTGCCTACATTCGAGTTCTGCCCAATGGCTACTTTTAATGTTTTCCCGAAAAAATAATCGGTTTTTTCGCGTCCAAAGTCTTCATTGGCAAGTATTTCGGCTTCTGCCATTCGTTCGGGTTCGGTTATTGCTATTTTATAAGCTTTTGCTACTTTATACACATATTCAGCCGATTTTAACCGTCCTTCAATTTTTAACGAATCGATACCTATTTGTTTAAAAAAATGAATTTTATCTAACTGCTTGTTATCTTTTAAGTTGAATACAAATGCTTTATCTTTATCTTGGGTATACTCGCGCCTGCAAGGTTGGGTACACTTTCCTCGGTTTGCGCCTTCGCCGGTTATAAAACTGCTAAAGTGGCACATTCCCGAGAACGAATAACACAACGCACCGTGGATGAAAATTTCGAGTTCGGCAGTGGTTTTTTTGCGAATATTCAGCAGTTCGTGCAAGGTAAGTTCGCGAGCCAACACCACACGACCAATGCCCAAGTTGGCAGCAAATTGTACACCCAAACTGTTGTGGTTAGCCATTTGTGTGCTTGCATGCAATTTCAAATCAGGAAAAAACTCGCTGACTAATTTAAAAACTCCCCAATCTTGAATTATAACTGCATCGGGCATTACTTCGTTTAAAAAGTAGAGCGTGTCGAGTAATTTTGGGAGTTCTTCGTTTTTAATAACGGTGTTTAGCGTAATGTATACTTTAACGTTTTTTTTGTGCGCTTTATCAATAACCGATTCAATTTCGGCATACGAAAAATTGGCAGCCCTTTCGCGGGCATTAAAATTCTTAAGCCCCAAATACACTGCATCGGCACCGGCTTCAATTGCCGCCCAAAATTTCTCTCTACTTCCTACCGGAACCAACAATTCAGGATTTTTCATGCTAAAATAGGTGCTTAATTAATAGCTTTGTTTTCATTTTCGGGCAAGTCTAACATAAGCAACTTGCGTTTATAATTTATGGTGGCATGGTATTCAGCCAAAATATCTCCGCCCAACAAGCCTAAAATGGTAAATTTGCCAAAATGCACGTAAATATCTTTTACGCTGTTCAAATTTGTGAGGCTTACCCAATAATCGGTTACTTCGAATTGGTTGCCAAGCCGCAATCGGTCTAACTTACCGAATTTCATTTCTATTGGGGCATTTACCCCCGACGAAACAATACCATCGTGCGAAATTCCTTCGGGCAGTTCGTCGTCGTCAATTTCGGCAAAAAGTATTTTGTGCGAATTTTCGGGAAAATGACTCAAAAAAGCATTTACCGAAATTTCTTGTATTTCATCTGCTAATAAGGCGGTATCGAACACAGTTTTTGATGCACCGGTATCAATTATAAGCTCACCTACCCTTCTGTTATTCAGCGTGCAAGCAATAAATAAATGGGTTCCGTTTCCTTCTCTAAATATTTCGATTGGTATGTTTATTCTCATTTTTTCTTTTTTTAGTTTGAAAAACAACAGCTACTCCTCGTTTTCGGTATTCGAAAAAATACCGCATATTGCTTCGGCTGTTCTCTCGCCGTCAATGGCAGCCGATACAATGCCTCCGGCATAGCCTGCACCTTCGCCGCACGGGAATAAATTTTCAATTTGCAAATGCCTGAAGGTATTGCGGTCGCGCGGAATTCGCACCGGCGACGAGGTTCTGGATTCTACGCCCAAAATTACCGCTTCGTTGGTTAAATAACCTTGCATACTTTTATCGAACTCTGCAAAACCGGCTTGCAAGCGCTTACCAATATGCAGCGGCAACCAATGGTGCATTTCGGATGAGGCAATGCCGGGAAAATAGGAAACTTCGGGCAAATCGTACGATTTTCTGCCCCGAACAAAGTCCATCAGTCGTTGTGCCGGAGCTATTTGTCCGCCGCCACCGTGTTTTTTTGCCATATTTTCAACAAACTGCTGAAATTTAAGCCCGGCAAGTGCACCAAATTTAGCAAGTTGCGGAATGTCTTCGAGCCTAATTTCGACCACCATTCCCGAATTTGCATACTTGGAATTGCGCGATGCGGGCGACATGCCGTTTACCACAATTTCGTCGTCGGAAGTGGCTGCCGGAACAATAAAACCGCCCGGGCACATGCAAAACGAATACACACCTCGTCCGTTTACCTGTTTTACCAAATTATACGCTGCAGCCGGCAAATATTCGCTTCGCACCGTGCAATGGTACTGCATTTGGTCTATCAAGCTTTGCGGATGTTCGACCCGAACGCCCATTGCAAAAGGTTTTGCTTCAATAAATATATTGCTTGCATGCAAGGCTTCAAAAATATTTCGTGCCGAATGTCCGGATGCCAAAATTATTTTTTCAACCGAAATTGTTTCATTCGGGGTTACAACGGCGCTTATTTTATTATCCTTAACTATAAAATTATCGACTCTGGTATTGAAATGAATTTCACCGCCGGCATCCAATATATTTTTCCGGATGGCTTCAATAATAAGCGGCAATTTGTTGGTACCTATATGCGGATGGGCATCAATCAGAATTTCTTCAGAAGCACCATGAAAATGAAGCACTTCGAGTACTTTTTGCACGTTGCCGCGCTTTTTTGAGCGGGTATACAGTTTGCCGTCGGAATAGGTGCCTGCACCACCTTCGCCAAAGCTATAGTTTGAATCGGGATTAACTTTTTGTTCTCGATTTATGGCTGCAATGTCGTATCGACGTGCTCGAACATCTTTTCCTCGCTCTAAAATTATGGGTTTAATACCCAATTCAATTAAACGTAAAGCGGCAAAAAGCCCTGCCGGACCGGCGCCAATAATATGAACTGCGGGTTTCCCTGCCACACTTGGGTATTCAAAAACTTTTTTGGGTTCATCTTTTGGCTGTTCGTCCCAATAAGCAAGCACACGAATTGCAACTTTAATGTCCCTTTTTCGCGCATCAATTGACCTGCGAATTATTTTGGTATACGTAATTTGTTTTGGTGTAATGCCTAATGTTTGAGCAATTTGCCTGATATACACCTCTTCGGTAGAGGCATCATGGGGCGATAGTATTAAATCGAGTTCTTGTTTCATTATCGGTTCTACGAATATTTGGCTGCAAAAGTAAGCTAAAGCAAGCTAATTTTTTAGTATTTCGAAAAAAAAGCGACCTTGCTATATTGGGTTATAAAAAGAAGCAAAACGGCATTTTTATTGCGCTATGAATTCAATTAAAACTAAAACAATTTCCAATTTTATTTATAGTAAACATTTTGTTAATTTTAATTTATTTGTGCAAATTTGAACCCTTATTTTCAATAGAAAAAAGGCGTGTAAAAAGAATGTAAAATACGGTAAAATGATACTATCAGTACCCCAAAAAAAAGCTGAAACGGTCCGAAAATTCCAACTTTCGATACTTTTTGGTATACTTGGTTTTCTGCTCTCGCCGTTGGGTATTCATATTCATTGGGGCGAAATTACCATAAACCTGCCTTGGTCAATTTTATTCCCTATGCTTACAGCATTGGCATACGGATGGAAATTTGGTTTTATTTCCGGCATATCGGGCGGTGCCTTTTTTCCTTTTTTGCTTTGGCATTCCAATGGTTGGTCTAATATAGGAACAAGTATATGCTATTTGCTGTTTTTTATGGCAGTAGGTACCATAAGCGCCCCTTATTTTATCAAAAAAGTATCGTCTAAATTGCTCCGACTAAGTTATATAATTGCTTTTTGTGCACTTATTTTTGGCATTTACTATCCGTACGGTTTTAATTGGTTTGTATCGTTTAATCCGCCGTTTTGGAATTCGAAGGCAATTGTAAATTTTGACGAAGCGTTGCTTTATGGCTTTTTTTATAAAGATCTGATTAATTTTGTATCGACCATTCTTATTTCGCAAACCTTGCTTAAACTGCCAATTACACGCAAATTGTTTCATTTACCGGTTTTTGATGAAATGAAGGACAACAATCGGATTTTTACTTTTACTATTGTACTTTCGCTTGGTATTTGGCTGGTATTTATTGGCTTGGGCAAATCGTTGCTGCTCGGCGAAAGTGCATTGCAGGAAGAGCATATAAGCTTGGCACTGTTGGTAATTATAACCGGCGGTTTTATTGCAGCGGAACTGCTTATAAATTACAGCGAAAACCAATTGCGCACCAAACTTGAACTTAACAGAAGCGAAGAACGGTTCAGAAAAGCGATTGAATTTTTGCCCATTCCTATTTCGGTAGCCGATTCACAAGGAAATATTTTGGTGGTAAATAAACATTTTATTGAAACTTACGGCTATACGCAAGAAGATGTAAGCACCATTGAAAAATGGTTTTTGTTAGCCTATCCGGACCCGCAATATAAGGAGCAAGTACTTAATTTATGGAAAGAAAACGTACAGGAAGCAATAATTAACAATATGCCTACAAAAGGAATTGAGGTATTTGTTTCGTGCAAATCGGGCGAAATTAAAACGGTTGAAGTTACTGCTTATTTTGAAGGAAACATTATCATTGGTTTATTTCAGGATATAACTTCACGAAAACAAGCTGCACAAGAATTGATAAAAGCGAAAGAAAAAGCCGAAGAAGGCGAAAGGCTTAAAACCCAGTTTCTGTTGAACATGTTGCACGAAATTCGCACACCGATGAATGCAATTAATGGCTTTAGCGGTTTTATGGAAAATCCGAATTTGCCGGAAGAAAAAAGAAAAGCATTTACTTCAATAATAATAAACAGTGCAAACCAATTGCATGCAATTGTTGAAAATATTTTAACCATTTCGGTTCTTGAAACCAAACAAGAAACCCTTTCGATTCAGCAAATTAATTTAAACAATTTATTAGCCGAATTACTGTCTATTTTTAAAGTGCAGGCATCGCAAAAAGAAATTCGTGTAATGGCAAATTATACCTTGCCCGACCAAATGTCCAATATTTATACCGATAAAACAAAACTTACCCAAATACTTAGTAATTTAGTTGCCAATGCCTTAAAGTTTACCCACAACGGATATATTGAATTTGGGTACGAATTGGTAGGAACGACCATGATAGATACCCGCCGTGGCGTGTCTCTTCCGGAATTGCAATTTTTTGTAAAAGACACCGGTATTGGTATAAGCCTCGAAATGCACGATAAAATTTTTGAACGTTTTATACAAATAGAATCGGGACTGACAAGGCAATATGGCGGCAATGGTTTAGGTCTTTCTATTTCGAAAGGATTTGTTGAAATGCTTGGCGGACGAATTTGGGTTGAATCGGAACTTGGAAAAGGTTCAACTTTTTATTTTACCATACCGTACCGCGTTACTAAACCCACTGAATAAAAATAATTTACCACAACTTAATTCCGCCCCCCAAAAGCAGTGTAAAATTGGTTATCGGATAATTTGCAGCTGAAGTTTTGCAGGTTATGTAAAATTTTTCGTTGAAATGAAAGCTATATTGCAGCGAAGCATTAAGCCCGTAATTGGAAATTACTTGGTTACCAAGCATAAAAGTATACAAAGTATCGTAACCGCTTATGTACGAAACCGATTGAACCGAATACATCCAATTGCCTCCCAAACCGGTTGTGATTGAGTGTTTATTAAGGTTGAATTTATATAAAAAACTGATATTAAATTTCTCAATCGAATAATTATACAAGTAATCTTCACCATATTCAAAATCGTCGTAGCTAAAATACTTCCAACCCGAAGTATTTGAACTAAATGCAGCTAAATGCGAATACGAAAAATTCACACCCATATTTTTATTGAAAAAATACCGAAAATCGTTTTCGAACGAAACACCGTAACCAAAATTAAGAATGTAGGCTCCGCCCGCTGTCAAATTCAGGTCGGCACTCGATTTTTTTTCCTCTTGTGCGTAAAAGGCTATATTTAATAAAAATAAAGCTATCAATAAAATACTGCGTTTCATTTGGTAAATGTTTTTTTGTTTTCCGGCTCAAAAGTATTAAAAATTATAAAATCAGGTAAAAATAATTTGGGTATTTTGTCCGCCGCAAAGTTCGTAAAAACGGTGCAACGATAATACATATAACGCAATAATATTTTTGGCATGTTTATTTCTCGCAAAGGTTCGCTGAGGTTAAAAACGCAGAGTTCAGCAGAATAAAAATGCAATTTGCAACGTTTAATACTTCGTTCTATATAACAAACCCGCAAGGTAAATTACCCGGCGGGTTTGCATTAAAGTTTCACAAAAAACAATTTTCGTTTTCGTTTATAAAAGTCTTCCGGCTAATTCAGCTAATTTGCTTCGTTCGCCTTTTACCAAATTGATATGAGCAAACAAATCCTGCCCTTTCATACGGTCGGCAAGGTAGCTTAGCCCGTTCGATTTCGAATCCAAATAAGGCGAATCGATTTGGTTAATATCGCCGGTAAATATCATTTTGCAATTTTCGCCGGCACGAGTAATAATGGTTTTAATTTCGTGCGGTGTAAGGTTTTGCGCTTCATCTACAATAAAACACACGTTCGATAAGCTTCTGCCGCGAATATATGCCAAGGGCGTAATAAGCAATTTTTCGGTTTTCAGCATATCGTCAATGCGCGTATAGTCTTTGCCGGTAACCGGAAATTGGTGCTTAATAACCGACAAGTTGTCAAACAATGGCTGCATGTACGGCCCAATTTTCGATTTTTCGTCGCCCGGCAAAAAGCCCATATCTTTATTGGCAAGCGCAACAATGGGGCGTGCCAAATATATTTGCTGATATTTTTGTCGCATTTCCAAAGCGGCAGCCAACGCCAGCAAGGTTTTGCCGGTACCTGCCACGCCGGTTACCGAAACCAACGGTATATCGGGGTTCGAAAGAATTTCCAACGCAAAAGTTTGTTCGGCATTTTTACCTTCAATACCATAAAATTTGCGTTTTTGTATTAACCTGAATTCATGCAAATCGCGGTTGTAAAACACTAACGCCGTGGAACCGTTTGTACCCGAAAGTACTAAACATTGGTTAGGCACGAATTTGTATTTTTGTTCAAATTCCGATGCTGAAGCCTTTTCGTTTTTATACAACTGAGCAATAAGTGCTTCCGGTACATTGGCAATGTGCTCGGTGGCTTCTTTTATATGTTCAACATTTTGTACTTTGCCTGTTTTATAATCTTCGGCTTGTACACCAATCGATTTGGCTTTCATTCTAAAATTAACATCTTGTGTAACCATTACCACGTTTCGGTCGGGCAAATTACGTGTGTACCAATCGGCAACCGATAATATTCGGTGGTCCGGAATTTTATCGCCAAACGATGCCTCCATTTCGGGCGAAAACTGTTTTGTGGCTTCTATAATCAGCTTGCCTTTGCCTTTACCCAACGAAATGCCTTCGTTGAAAAAATTATCGCCTACCAACGCATTTAGTATGCGCATAAACTCGCGTGCATGAAAATTGATAAGTTCATTGCCTTTTTTGAAGTTATCAATTTCCTCCAACACGGTTATGGGTAGCACCACATCGTTATCCTGAAAATTATTTATTGCATTGAAATCGTGCAGAATAACATTCGTATCGAGCACAAAAATTTTACATTGGTTCTTCATATATCGGGAATTTTGATTGTATATACCTTAAGTTTATAGTTGTTTAATTTGTTTATAAAGATACATTTTAT
The DNA here is from genome assembly GCA_020047935.1 of Bacteroidota bacterium. Lineage (GTDB taxonomy): Bacteria > Bacteroidota > Bacteroidia > Bacteroidales > JAIFNC01 > JAIFNC01. The sequence continues at coordinate 3,936 of JAIFNC010000175.1, read as the reverse complement.
TTGCAAAAAACAGAAATTGAAACTTCTTTTTTTCTGAATAATATAAGGTAAAAAAGACTCCAAAAAACATGCTATAGTTTTAAGGAGTCTAAAAATTGCCTTAAGCAAGCAATAAATTGCTAATCAGACTTCAGTTTGAATGGAATAAAAACAAACTAACCGCTTATGCCAAGTTAAAACAGTTAGTTTGAAATTTCTAAAACTGTGTAAATTCGGTTGTTGAATCATCGGCACTCATATTCAAATCTATTTTAGGCGAAAATTTGGCTACATTTGTCTGCTTGTGCATTGTTGATGAGCTTTGTCTTTTCGAAAAATGTACGGTATTCGCCCTTTTTACCTGCTTAATTTGGTTTAGTTTGAAAAACGACACCAAATCTTTGAGCATTTCGGCTTGCGATGCCAATTCTTCGGAATTGCTCGACAGTTCTTCGGCTGAAGCTGCGTTTTGCTGAACCACCTGATTGAGCTGATTTACCGCACCGCCAATTTGGTTGGCACCGGCATTTTGCTCGCTGCTGGCGGCTGCAATTTCTTGCACCAAACGGGTGGTATTCTGAATATCGGGTACCACGCGCGACAATAAAACGCCGGCATTTTTTGAAATTTCGACACTTCGTTTAGAAACCTCGCCAATTTCTTTGGCGGCTATTTGGCTGTTTTCTGCCAATTTGCGCACTTCGGCAGCTACCACGGCAAAACCTTTTCCGTGTTCGCCGGCACGAGCAGCTTCTATTGCGGCATTTATTGCCAGAATATCGGTTTTCTCGGCTATTTCGTTAATAATGGTAATTTTTTCGGCAATTTCCAACATGGCTTTCACCGTAATTTCAACCGCTTTATTCGCTTCATTTATATCGGCGGAAGATTTTAACGCAATACGCTCGGTTTGCAAGGCATTGTCGGTATTTTGCTGAATGTTCGCGTTCATTTGCTCAATCGAAGAGGTTACTTCTTCAACCGACGAGGCTTGTTCCGAAGTACCTTGTGAAGTTTCTTGTGCTGCCGAACTTACTTCGGCACTGGCATCGGCTATATTATCGGCGCCGGTTAAAATTCCCGATACAATTTCAGCCAGTTTTTCCACCATATCCGACAGCGCTATAATTAGTTCGTCGTTTTCCGAACGTTTTTTTAGTTTCACGGTTAAGTCGCCTTCTGCCACTAATTTAGCCTTTTCAATAATATCCTTGGTCGACGAAATAAGCAAATTCAAATTATTTTTAATATTGTTGAAATCGCCGTTGTAATGGTCGGTTATAGGCAAAGGCATTTCACCTTTCGAAATTTTATCGACATAGTCGGCAGCAACGTTTAGCGGCAGAATTACGGCATCTAAGGTTTGATTGATTCCAATAATAATTTCGCGAAACTCTTCGTTGGTTTCTTCGGGGTTTGCTCGGGTATCGAGCTTGCCGGCGATGGCAGAATTTATCAAGTTTTTAGTTTGTTTTACCACCGAATGTATAATATTTTCGATATTATTGGCTATGCTAAACCCTAAAATAATAGCGGCAATTAAACCAATGATAATAAAAACCAAGAGTAACACGGTGTTAAAAGTGGTAGTTTCGTCAATTGAATCGGACGCCTCGTTGGCAACTTTAACGTTTATTTCAATTAATTCGCCCAGCAGCGTTTCAGCTTTTATAAAAGGTTCGGCAACCGTAACTAAGGCATAGTTCGAATAAATTTCGTAGGTTGAATCGTTTTTACTTAGCTCGTAATTGCGAGCCATCTGTACGCCGGTTTTGTGCAAATCCCACCACTTGTCCCACGCTTTTACAAAATCTTTCCATACTTCGGCCTCTTCTTCGGTTTGCGGAAGCGGCTCGTATATTTTCCAAGCATCGGTAAACCGTTCTTCGGCATCGTCGAATCGTTTATAGGCAGCATTTCGTGCTTCCTGGCTTGCAGCACGCGAAAGCAATGCATTTTCGGCAGCATCCACCGCTGTTTGGGCTTCGCTTATTATCAATAATGCTTGTACACTCGGCATGCGCACATGTGCCACATCGTCGGAGGCTTTTTTTATGTTAATAAGCCCAATATAGCCTACTATGCCTACGATAACAGCTACAAAAGCAACGATTATAAAAGCGGCTAATAATTTGGTCCGAATTTTAAAATTTTTCATATAAGTGGTTGGTTGTTAATTGTTTTAAAATTGTGTAAATTCAGTGTTCGATGTATCGTCGGTGTTCATATTCAGGTTAATTCGGGGTACCGGGCGCATTGTTTGAGTTTTTTGTTTCGACTGACTTTGCTGCTTGTGCGAAAAATGCATGCCGGCACTTTTTCGTGTCGTTTTTGCTGCATTTAATTTGAAAAACGACATCATATCTTTCAGCATTTCGGCTTGCGATGCCAATTCTTCCGAATTGCTCGACAGTTGCTCTGCTGAAGCTGCATTTTGCTGAACCACCGAATTAAGCATATTTACCGCACTGCCAATTTGGTTTGCACCGGCGTTTTGCTCGCTGCTGGCGGCGGCTATTTCTTGCACTAAACGAGTGGTATTCTGAATATCGGGCACCACGCGTGAAAGTAAAATTCCGGCATTTTTCGAAATCTCAACGCTTCGTTTCGACACCTCGCCAATTTCTTTGGCTGCGGCTTGGCTGTTTTCGGCCAATTTACGAACCTCGGCGGCTACCACGGCAAAACCTTTGCCTTGTTCGCCGGCTCGGGCTGCTTCAATAGCGGCATTGATTGCCAAAATATCGGTTTTTTCCGCAATTTCGTTTATTATGGTTATTTTTTCCGCAATTTCGAGCATGGCTTTTACCGTTATTTCTACGGCTTTATTGGCTTGTTCAATATCAATCGACGATTTGAGCGCAATTTTTTCGGTTTGCAATGCATTGTCGGTATTTTGCTGAATGTTGGCATTCATTTCTTCAATAGAAGAGGTAACTTCTTCAACCGATGAAGCTTGTTCCGAAGTACCTTGCGACATTTCTTGTGCTGCCGAACTCATTTCGGAGCTGGCATCGGCAATATTGTCGGCACCGCTTAAAATGTTGGATGCAATATCGGCCAATTTTTCAATCATTTCCGAAAGTGCTGCCATCATTTCGTCGTTTTCGGAGCGTTTTGCAATTTGAACCGTTAAATCGCCTTGTGCAATTAGTTTTGCTTTTTCGATAATGGTTTTATTTACTGAAACATTTGCATTTATAGCCTTAATAATTTCATCGAAAATTAATTTAACACTATTGGTATCTGCGTCGGCATTTTCTGCAATAAGCTTTATATCGTTGTTTCCGGTTGCAAATTTATTTAAGGCATCGGTAAGTTTATTTGCTTCATTTAATTGGTAATTGCTAATTTTTTCCATTTTATTAATTGCAGCCTTAATATCGGTTTGGTCAACTACAATTTCAATTGCACCCACTACATTTCCGGTTTTATCTTTAATAGGAACAGCCGAGTAGTTAATGTCCAAATTATATCTTCCCGGATTAGCTTTGGTTTCGCGCTCGCTTTTTTGTCGGGAATTAATAGCCTGAAAACAAGCACAATTATTGGTGTTGCAATCGTTCGTTTTAAAATGATTATAACATTTGGTTCCGGTCATTTGGGTTGAAACTTTATTGTCTAACTTTGCACCGGCATTATTCATAAAAATAACGTTAAAATCGTTATCAATAGCCATTATTGGTGTTGGAACATTATTTAAAAAGCCAACCATTCCATCTAAAGTATCGTTCATCCCAACTGCAATATCACGAAATTCGAAATTTATATTTTCAACTTTTGCCCTTTCATTTAGTCTGCCGGCAACTGCTGCAACTGCAAGTTCATTTATTTGAAGAACAACCTTTTTAATTATTTGCTGAATATTAAACGAAATCCAAATTCCTAAAAATATTGAAACTAAAAAAACTGCAATAAGTAAAATCCACATTATTTGCGATGAAGTATCGGCAATAA